>CAMLJR010000039.1 GCA_946480345.1 uncultured Spongiibacteraceae bacterium | reverse complement strand
ATCTGCTGCCGATGGCGGATGTTGTGGTTGATATTCAACCAGTTACCGCGGGAAGGGCATTGGAGGTCACAGCAGCGACTCCGCATGGCGAATTGCTATTACATCGGCTTAGTGCTAAAAATGCCTGCAATATCAGCCAACTATAAATTATTGTTAAGGCCATGCTTAAGAGATCGTTCGCCTTAGTCGCATTCTTATGTCTGCTCGGCCCGCTGACATCCTCCGTCGACGCCGCAGAAACGATTCGCGCGGTAAAAATCGACAGCAATCCAGAGCAAGTTCAACTGCTGTTCGATCTGAGCGGCACCACCAAATACACCATTTCCACACTCGATAATCCGTATCGTCTCGTCGTCGATCTGCGCGATAGCCGCCTTACTGCAAAACTCGGCGATCTGCTGCTCGCCGGCACGCCGATCCAGCGCGTGCGCAGCGGAATTCGCAATGGCAATGACAGTCGCCTTGTGTTCGAACTGACCGGCCCGATGAAATTCCAGAGCCGCCTGATCAAGGACAATGGCGTGCAACTGGCGATCGATCTGCAGCCGCGAAGCGGAAGTTTCACGCCGCGGTCCGGCGCGGTGGCGGCGCAATCGAGCAACGTGCGCGAATCGGCGGCGGACGATGTCGCACCGACTCGCAGCAAAGCGACAAAATCGGCCGATAACGGCAGCAAGCGCGATGTCATCATTGCCATCGATGCCGGCCACGGCGGCGACGATCCCGGCGCTATTGGACCAGGGCGGCTGCAGGAAAAACGAGTCGCGCTGGCGATTGCGCGCGAGCTGGCCGAAGTGATCGAGCGCGAGCGTGGTTACAAGGCCGTACTGACCCGCAAAGGCGATTATTTCTTGCCATTGAAAGCGCGGCGCGATGCGGCGCGGAAGGCGCAGGCCGATCTGATGGTGTCAATCCACGCCGATGCGTTCGATGATCGCAGTGCCGCTGGCGGCTCGGTGTTCGCATTGTCCAATCGTGGCGCCACCTCGACGATGGCGGCATTCCTCGCCGAGAGCGAGAACAAGGCCGATGCGATCGGCGGCGTGCAGGTCGAGGGGGTGGATAACGATTTGCTGAAAGTGCTGACCGATTTGTCGGTGAGCGCGACGATGGATTCGAGCCTGCGTGTCGGCAAGCACGTGCTGAGTTCGATGTCGGGCATCACGCGTCTGCACAGCGAGCGCGTCGAACAGGCGGCGTTCGTGGTGCTCAAGTCGCCCGACACGCCGTCGATTCTGGTTGAAACCGGTTTTATCTCAAACCCGAAAGAAGCGAAACGCTTGGCCTCGGCGGATTATCAGCAACAGATGGCGCGTGCGATTTTCAAAGGTATCGACCGCCATTTCCGCGCCGATCCGCCACCGAATACGTATCTCGCGTGGCGCAAACGCAATGGCAATTCGCGCGTGATCGACGATGGCCTCGCCAGCGCCGAGCCATAACTGTTCTTCGGCGACACCTCGAGCGCCGTCTGCACCTTCTTTTCATTTCCGTTTGATCGAATGACAGATCGTCGATAACCGAATCGCATGGATGCGGATGGACGGTCGTCTGTTTATCATGCGCGCTGATCCGCGAATGATGCCCGCCATGCCACGAATTCAATTGTTAACCACCCGATTGGCCAACCAGATCGCTGCCGGCGAGGTGGTCGAACGCCCGGCGTCGGTGATCAAGGAGCTGCTCGAAAACAGCATCGATGCGGGTGCGCGGTCGATCGAAGTCGATATCGACGCGGGCGGGGTCAATCTGATTCGCGTGCGCGACGACGGCGGCGGCATCGAGCGCGACGATCTGCCGCTCGCACTGAGCCGGCACGCGACCAGCAAGATATTCGAACTCGAAGACCTCGAATGCGTGCGCAGCCTCGGCTTTCGCGGCGAGGCGCTGGCAAGTATCAGCTCGGTATCGCGACTCGCGATCACATCGAATAGCAGCGACGACGCGCGCGGCGGTTGGTGCGCGCGCAGCGAAGGTCGCGACATGGCAGTGGCGATCGAGCCGGCGCCGCATCCGCGCGGCACTACCGTCGAAGTGCGCGATCTGTTTTTCAACACGCCGGCGCGACGCAAATTCCTGCGCGCGGAAAAAACTGAATTCGGCCATATCGAGGAAACGGTGAAGCGTCTCGCACTGAGCCGTTTCGATGTCGGCTTCCAGTTGCGCCACAACGGCCGCGCGATTCAGCAATTGCGCGCGGCGCAGTCGGAGCTGGAAAAAGAGCGCCGTGTCGCCGCAGTCTGCGGGCCTGAGTTCATCGAGCACGTCGTCGTCATCGACAGCCGCGTCGGCGATCTACATCTGCACGGCTGGGTCGCGCTGCCGACGTTTTCGCGCAGCCAGGCGGACTTACAGCATTTCTACGTCAACGGCCGCGCGATTCGCGACAAGCTCGTCAGCCATGCGGTGCGGCAGGCGTATCAGGATGTGCTGTATCACGGCCGCCATCCGGCGTTCGTGCTGTATCTGAATGTCGATCCCGCGAATGTCGACGTCAATGTGCATCCGACCAAGCACGAAGTGCGTTTCCGCGATGGCCGCACCGTGCATGATTTCCTGTTCCGCACCTTGCATCGGGCGCTCGCCGATGTGCGTCCGCACGAACAGGTCGAAACACTGGCGGGATCGATGTCTACGCAAATTGGCGCCGTGCCGCAGCAATCGACTTTCCAATTACCGGCACAGCGTTACGCGTATCAGCCGGCGCCGATAATCGCGCCGGCTGGCGTGCGCGAGCAGCTCGGTGTCTATCGTGAGTTATATGGCAGCGGCGAGTCGTACGGCGCCGATTCGATGGCGCCGGCGTCCGCGCCGAGCGAAATTCCGCCGCTCGGCTACGCGCTGGCGCAGCTGCATGGGGTTTACATCCTCGCCGAAAATGCGCACGGGCTGGTGCTGGTCGATATGCACGCCGCGCACGAGCGCATCACTTACGAGCGGATGAAAACCGCGCGCGCCGGCGAGGGCATTCGCGCGCAGCCGCTGCTGGTGCCGCGCTCGCTCGCGGTCAGCCAGCGCGAAGCCGATTGCGCCGAGCACAGCGCCAATGTGTTCCTGTCGTTCGGCTTGAAACTCGAACGCGCCGGTCCGGAAACCCTACTGATTCGTGAAATTCCGGTGCAGCTGCGCGACGCCGATGTCGAGCAGTTGGTGCGCGATGTGCTCGCCGATCTGATCGAGCACGGCAGTTCGGATCGCATCGAAGCGCATTCCAATGAAATTCTCGCGACGATGGCGTGTCATGGCTCGGTGCGCGCCAATCGTAAGCTCGCGATTCCGGAAATGAACGCATTGCTGCGCGATATGGAGGACACCGAGCGCAGCGGCCAGTGCAATCACGGCCGCCCGACCTGGGTGCAACTCGCGATGGGCGATCTCGATAAGCTGTTTCTGCGCGGCCGATGAGTCAGCGTCCGCGCGCGATTTGTATCGCAGGGCCGACCGCGTCGGGTAAAACCGCGCTGGCATTGACGCTATGCGAGCACTTTCCATGCGAAATCATCAGCGTCGATTCGGCGCTCGTTTATCGCGGCATGGATATCGGCACTGCCAAACCGTCGCCGGCCGAGCGTGCGTTGGTGCCGCATCATCTGATCGATATCCGCGATCCAGCCGAAGCGTATTCCGCCGCCGATTTTCGCCGCGACGCGTTGAAGCTGATGGATGAAATCAGTGCGCGCGGGCGCATTCCGTTGCTGGTTGGCGGCACGATGCTGTATTTCAAAGTGCTGCGCGATGGCATCGCGGCGATGCCCGCAGCGGATGCCGCCATCCGCGCTGAAATTCTCGCCGATGCCGAGCGTCTCGGTTGGCCGGCCATGCATGCGCAGCTGGCGCAAGTCGACCCGGCCGCCGCCGAACGCATTCATCCTCATCATTCGCAGCGGTTACAGCGCGCGTTGGAAGTGTTTCGTATCGGCGGAATTCCGATCAGCGAATTACAACAGCAGCAGGGCGAAGCCGAACTCGATCACGAGCTCATCGCATTTGCGCTCAGTCCGGTTGATCGCAGCGTGTTGCATCGGCGTATCGAGTCGCGCTTTCGTCAAATGCTGACGCAAGGATTTATCGAAGAAGTCGAAGCGCTGTTTCAGCGACCCGATTTATCGCCCGATCTGCCGTCGATCCGGGCGGTTGGCTATCGGCAGGTTTGGGATTATCTCGCCGGCGTCATCGATTACGACACGATGATCGAGCGGGGCATTATCGCCACGCGGCAATTGGCAAAACGCCAGCTGACCTGGTTGCGGGGGTGGCCCGATTTAAACTGGTTGCCGTTCGATGAGCAGCAATGTTTAGTGGAAGCTGCAGACGTGCCGTTAGCCGCTGGAATGTTACCGAGTGTTCCCGTTGCAGACGCACTCTTGAAATATATGAGCCAAATCTCCAATTGAATTGATAGCTTGCGTTATACTTTCGAGCTCGTTTCGTAACCGTATTGAACTGTTACGGTAACATTCGGTCAGAACTCCACGTTCGCCGCGAGGCGATCCGTATCGCGATGCTTCAAAACAACTAACTCATCCATCTTCCCCGACTTGGGGCTTATAGAAAGGAGAATACAAATGTCAAAAGGGCACACGCTACAAGACCCTTACCTGAACATTTTGCGCAAAGAGCGCATTCCGGTATCGATCTATCTGGTGAACGGAATCAAGTTGCAAGGCCAGATCGAATCGTTCGACCAATTCGTCGTGCTGCTGAAAAACACCGTGAGCCAAATGGTCTACAAGCACGCGATTTCCACTGTAGTGCCCTCGCGCGTTGTGCGTCTGCCGATGGCTAATCCGCAATCGGATTCGGAAGAGAGCGACGAGAACGAATGAGGTCGCTAGTTGTTTGAGCGCCCCGCCACCGGCGAACGTGCGGTTCTGGTTCACGTCGATTTCAACAATCGCGAAGACGCTGAAGATCCGCATGAATTTGAAGAGCTGGTGGTCTCTGCCGGTGGTCTGCCGGTAGCGTTTTTGACGGGGCGCCGCGCGGCGCCCGATCCGCAATTTTTTATCGGTATCGGCAAGCTTGAAGAAATTCGTCAGGCGGTTGCCGAGCATGAAGCCGAACTCGTTTTATTCAATCACGCGCTGCGTCCGAGCCAGGAGCGCAATCTCGAGCGCGAGCTCAAATGTCGCGTGCTCGATCGCACCGGTCTGATTCTCGATATTTTTGCGCAACGTGCGCGCACTTACGAAGGCAAGCTGCAAGTCGAGCTCGCGCAATTGCAGCATATGTCGACGCGACTTGTGCGCGGCTGGACTCACCTTGAGCGCCAAAAAGGCGGTATCGGTCTGCGTGGTCCGGGTGAAACGCAGTTGGAAACCGACCGTCGGTTATTACGCGAACGCATCAAGGCGATCAATGCCCGACTTGAAAAAGTGCGCGTGCAACGCAAGCAGGCAGGCCGCGCGCGTCAGCGCGCCGAGTTGCCGGCGATTTCGTTGGTCGGTTACACCAATGCCGGCAAGTCCACCCTATTCAATGCCATTACCCAGGCCGATGTGTACGCAGCCGATCAGTTGTTCGCGACGCTCGATCCTACGTTGCGCCGAGTCTCGATTCCTGAACTCGGCCCAGTGCTGCTCGCCGACACTGTGGGTTTTATCCGGCATTTGCCGCATAAGTTGGTCGAAGCGTTTCGCGCCACGCTCGAACAGGTCACCGATGCCGATCTGTTGTTGCATGTGATCGACTGTGCCGCCGAGGAACGTGACGCCAACATCGCCCATGTCGTCGATGTGCTCGAAGAAATCGATGCCGATGAAGTGCCCCGGCTCGACGTGTTCAATAAAATCGATTTACCCGACATGGCGCCGCGTATCGATCGCGATGAGCAAGGTCTGCCGGTACGCGTGTGGGTTTCGGCGCGCGAACGCAGAGGCCTTGAACTTATTCCGCAGGCCATCGCCGAGTTGCTCGGGCGTGACGTGATCGCTGGCGACCTTGTCCTCGATCCCGCCAAAGGTCGGCTTCGCGCGCGGCTCTATGCAGCCGGCGCAGTCATTTCCGAAGCGCAGCGTGAAGATGGTAGTGCGCTGCTATCGATAAAAATGCCCGCGCTCGATTTTCAGCGCCTGGCGCTGAGCGAGCAGCTCGACGCCGGCGCGTTATTGCAGCCGAGGTGAGCTGCGGTTTCGGTTGGACGTCATTTCTCGTTACCGAAGTCATTTCTTCAAGTCGCCCGAAAACTTGTTAGACTGCGCGGCGCATTTAATTGGCAAACACACACTTTTGATTTAACCCGGAGAAGGTTATGGCGTGGAACGAGCCGGGAGGCGGCAAACCCAAAGACCCATGGGGTGGTGGCGACCAAGGTCCGCCGGATCTCGATGAGGCGCTGAAGAAATTTCAGCAAAAAATTAACAGCATGTTCGGCGGCGGCAAGTCCGGCAGTGGCGGCAGTTCATCGGTTCCCGGCGGCGGCAATCTGCTGGCGATGATTTTGATCGGCGCCGCGGTGCTGTATTTCCTGTTCGGGTTCTATCAGCTCGATCAGCAGGAGCGCGCGGTGGTATTGCGCCTCGGTCAATTTAAGGAAGTCGTCAACCCCGGCCTGCATTGGAATTTTCCGTTGATCGATCGTGTCGCCAAGGTCAACGTGACCAAGGTGCAATCTGCCGGTCACCGCTCCGTGATGCTGACGCAGGACGAAAACATCGTCGATATTTCGATTTCGGTGCAGTACCGCGTTGCTGATCCGCAAAGCTATCTGTTGCGCGTGCGCAATCCGGAAGGTGCGCTGGAGCAGGCAATGGAAAGCGCGTTGCGTCATGTGGTCGGTGGCGTGGTGATGGATCAAATCATCACCGAAGGCCGCGAGCAGATCGCGGTCGATGTGCAGGAGCGCCTGCAACAATATCTCGATGCCTATCAGACCGGCATGCTGATCGCGAAGGTCAACGTCGAGGACGCACATGCGCCGTCGCAGGTGCAGGAAGCATTCGATGATGTAACGCGTGCAAAAGAAGATCGCGAGCGCTTGAAGAATGAAGCCGAAGCCTACGCGAACGGCATCATTCCGGAAGCGCGCGGGCGTGCGCAGCGGCAGATCGAAGAAGCCAGTGCTTATCGCGAGCAAGTGGTATCGCGTGCCGAAGGTGAGGCTGCGCGCTTCGAAAAACTACTGACCGAATATCGCAAAGCGCCCGAGGTTACGCGTCAGCGTCTTTACATCGATGCGATCCAGGGCGTTTTAAATAGCTCGACGAAAGTGCTGGTCGATGTGCAGGGCGGCAACAACATGCTTTATCTGCCGCTCGATAAAATTGTTCCGCAGCAAAGCGCGGCGGAATCGACTGCGCCGACCACTGAAATTCAGGTCGAATCGTTGCCGCCGATGCGGCGCGATACGCCTTCACGCGGTCGGGAGGGGCGTTGAAATGAATAACAAATTGATGGTTATTGTCGGCGCTGCCGTGCTGGCGGTGTTTGCACTCGCGAACAGTCTCTACATTATCGATGCGACGCAACGCGGCGTGCTGTTGCGTTTCGGCGAAGTGGTGACGGCGAATATCCCGGTCGGCCTGCATGCGAAATTGCCGTTCGTACATACGGTGCGTAAATTCGATGGTCGCTTGATTACGCTCGATGCGGCACCCGAGCGCTTTCTGACGATCGAGAAAAAGCCGCTCGATGTCGATTTCTATGCGAAATGGCGGATCAGTGACACCTCGCGCTTCTATACCGCCACCAGCGGTGATGAAGCGCGCGCGCAGGCGTTATTAGTACAGCGCGTGAAAACTGGTCTGCGCAATCAGTTCGGCGAGCGTACCGTGCACGAAGTCGTATCCGGCGAGCGCGAGTCGCTGATGGTTGATCTGACCAAGAGCCTTAACGAAATTGCGCAGAAGGAATTCGGTATCGAAGTCGTCGATGTGCGCGTCAAGCGTATCGATCTGCCGTCGCAGGTCAGTCAGTCGGTATTCGATCGGATGAAATCGGAGCGCGAGCGCGAAGCGCGGGAGCATCGCGCCACCGGTCGTGAGCTCGGCGAAAAAATTCGCGCCGCCGCCGATCGCGAGAAAACCATTCTCGAAGCGACCGCCTATCGTGAAGCCGAGCTGGTGCGTGGTGAAGGCGATGCGAAAGCCTCGGCTATTTATGCCGCTGCGTATAAACAAGATCCCGAGTTTTACGCGTTCGTGCGCAGTCTCAACGCATACCGCGAAAGCTTCGGCAAACGCAGCGATCTGCTGGTGCTCGATCCGAAAGGCGATTTCTTCAAGTATCTGAACAATCAGCGCGGCGGCGGGCGTTAGTTCCGGGCCTTATGATATGATCGCGCACCCGGGCTGGTCTCCAGCCCGGGTTTTTTGTGGGCGCAATTTCCTCAAGCGCTGTTTTCCCAAGGCATACGTTCCCGAATGACAATCGATCCGAAGCGGATAGCGAAATCATGACCACCGTCGACCGCTGGTTGCTCCCCGACGGCGTCGAGGAACTGCTGCCCGCGCAAGCCGAGCGCGCGGAAGCGCTGCGCCGCCGCCTGCTCGATCTCTATCGTGGCTGGGGCTATGACCTCGTCATGCCGCCGCTGCTTGAATTCACCGATTCGCTGCTGATCGGCCTCGGTTCCGATGTCGATCTGCTGACGTTTAAAGTCACCGACCAGCTCAGTGGCCGCAGCATGGGCATTCGTGCCGATATCACGCCGCAAGTCGCGCGTATGGATGCGCACAGTCTGCGTCGCGAAGGGCCGGTTCGGCTGTGTTATGCCGGCAGCGTGCTGCATACGCGTCCGAAATCGCTGCTCGCATCGCGCTCGCCGATTCAGATCGGCGTTGAGTTTTATGGCGATGCCGGCCTTGCGTCGGATCGCGAAGTCGTACTGCTGATGCTCGAAACATTACGTTGCGCAGGTATCGAAGGCATTACGCTGGATCTCGGTCATGTCGCTATTTACCGCGCGCTAGTGCAGGCTGCGCGGCTTAACGATAACGACGAACGCGCGTTGTTCGATGCATTACAGCGCAAGGCCACCGGCGAAATCGCGGCGGTATTGCAACGCTCGGTCGAGGATGCATCGTTGCGGCGCTGGCTCGATGAGTTGAGTCGGTTGCAAGGTGGCTTCGATGTGTTGACGCGGGCCCGTGGGATTTTCACCGGCGCGCCTGCGGATGTGTTGACGGCCATCGACGAGCTGATCGCGATCGCCGAAGCGGTGCGTGCGCGCATGCCCGAGGTCAACCTTTACTTTGATCTCAGCGAATTGCGCGGCTACCACTACCACACCGGTGTGGTATTCGCTGCGCTTGCCGATGGCTGGGGGCAGGCGCTGGCCAACGGCGGGCGCTATGACCATATCGGCGAAGTATTTGGTCGCGCCCGGCCTGCGACTGGTTTTAGCAGCGATCTCAAAGCGTTGGTCGCGCTATCGAGCGGCGAGTTTATTTCGAGCGCAGGCTCGATTCTGGCTCCTGCCGATGATTCGATCGAACTGTGGCACGCCGTACAGACGTTGCGTGCCGCCGGCGAGCGCGTCATCAGTGCTCTACCAGATCAGCCGCGACCCGAAGGGTGCGATCGCGAACTGGTGTTAACCGGCAACAATTGGCAAGTGGTCGCGCTGACTGCTTAAGTGCAGGAGCGCATTGATGGCCCTTGGAACGAATACAGCCTCTATCTGTTGAACTCCTTTTTTCGCAATGAGTAATTCGAGTCAGGTGACAATGAACAAAACCGTCGTGGTGTTGGGTACCCAATGGGGTGACGAAGGTAAGGGCAAGATCGTCGATCTGCTCACCGATCAGGCCGAAGCCGTCGTGCGTTTTCAGGGCGGCCATAACGCCGGCCATACGCTGGTGATCGGCGGCAAGAAAACCGTATTGCATCTGATACCGTCGGGCATTCTGCGCGACAACGTGCTGTGCCTGATCGGCAACGGTGTGGTGCTGTCGCCATCGGCATTGCTCGATGAAATGGGCAAGCTCGAAGCCAGCGGCGTGCCGGTGCGCTCGCGTTTGCGCCTCAGCCCTGCGTGTCCGCTGATTCTGCCGTATCACGTTGCGCTCGATCAGGCGCGTGAAGCAGCGAAGGGCAGCGCGAAAATCGGCACAACCGGTCGCGGTATCGGCCCGGCATATGAAGATAAAGTCGCGCGCCGCAGCGTGCGTCTCGGCGATCTGATGTGCCGCGACCGCTTCGCTACAAAGCTGCGTGAGGTGATGGAATATCACAACTTCGTGCTGACGCAGTATTTCAAGGTGTCTGCGGTCGACTACGACAAAGTACTCGACGAATCGCTGCAGATGGCCGAGCAGCTGCGCTCGATGGTGGCCGATGTCACTTCGCTGCTGCACAGCTATCGCGAGCAGGGCAAGCGGATCATGTTCGAAGGCGCGCAGGGGTCACTGCTCGATATCGACCACGGTACGTATCCGTTTGTCACGTCGTCGAACACCACCGCTGGCGGCACTGCGACCGGTTCCGGCTTTGGCCCGCTCTACCTGGATTATGTCCTCGGCATCACCAAGGCCTATACGACGCGTGTTGGCTCGGGGCCGTTTCCGACCGAGTTGTTCGACGATGTCGGCAAACATCTTTCGTCGAAGGGCAACGAATTCGGCGCCACCACCGGCCGCGCGCGCCGCTGTGGCTGGTTCGATGCGATGGCATTGCGGCAGGCAGTACGCATCAACAGCGTGTCGGGTCTGTGTCTGACCAAGCTCGACGTACTCGATGGTCTCGATGAAGTAAAAATCTGCATCGGTTATACCGATCGCCAGGGGCAGGCAGTGCCGCTGCCCATCGATGCGGAAGATTACGAAGGTCTGGTGCCGGTCTACGAAACGGTTCCCGGCTGGAAGGAAAGCACGCTCGGTGTTCAACAGCTCGATCAATTGCCGGCGAATGCGCGCGCTTACATTCAGCGTCTGGAAACGGTCGTCGGTGCGCCGATCGATATCATTTCCACCGGCCCCGATCGCGTCGAAACGATCATCCTGCGTCATCCATTTGCCTGATAGCACGCTGCTTTCATTTCCCTTCCATAGAATTCAAATCGCCGCGCTCGCGCGTGGCGATTTGAATTTTTCATGTACGTATTTTCCGAAGTGCCTCCGCCGTAGCGCGTAAATCCGCGCCCGCAATAAAAATTCCATTATCAATCTCGCCTTGAAACAACCCGGTTATGAACTAGATTAAAGCGACCGGTCGCTATGGCGCCGGAAGCCTGTTGCTCGATGAATTAATACCGCTGAGTAGCGATTCAATAGTTATTAAAAACCAATAAATGCCGCTCGATGGTTTGCAGCGGTGGTTTCTCGCGAGAAGGTGACCCCGGATGAATTCGCAATCCACGTGGCTTTATGTGGCAGCGCCTGTAGCACTCGCCATTGTTGGCGCTTTTGTCGTATTCGGCTTTGGCTGGCAATTCGCGGTGAGCGCCGCGGTGTTGGCTGCCGCTGCATTCGTCAGTCAATTTCTGTTGGGCGCTCGCATTAGCGCATCGGTCGAACACGCCGCCGCAACCGCGCGCGAGCAGGCCGAGCGCGAGTTTCGCGCGGGCGCGGAGCCGTTCGTCGATAGCGTGCAGGCATTCAGCCATGAAGTCGTGCCGGTCTGGCAGCGCCAAATCGAATTGAGCCGCTCACAGATGGAAGAGGCGATAACGATGCTTACGGCGCAGTTCGCCGGCATCGTCGAGAAGCTCGAAGGCGCGGTGGCGGCTTCCGAATCCGCCGCCGGCGAATTGGAAGGCGGCAGCGGCACGGTATCCGTATTCGCGCGCTGCGATGCGCAATTGAGCGAAGTGGTCGCATCGCTGAAATTGGCGATGGACAACAAGCAGGCAATGCTCGCCGAAGTAAGCGGCTTGCTCGACTTCATCGGCGAGCTGAAACAGATGGCGGTCGATGTCGCCGGTATCGCCGATCAAACCAATCTGCTCGCGCTGAACGCGGCAATCGAAGCAGCGCGCGCCGGCGAAGTCGGCCGTGGTTTCGCCGTCGTTGCTGACGAGGTGCGCAAACTGTCGAACCTGTCGAAAGAAACCGGCACACGCATCAGCGCAAAAGTTGAAACCATTTCGAACGCGATCAGCACCGCAGTACGCGCCGCCGATCAAACCGCATCGAACGAAGCGCAATCGGTAACGCGTTCCGAGCAGGCTATTGAAGCGGTGCTGTGCGATTTCCGCGAAGTCACCGAAGCGCTATCCGATTCGAGCGATATTTTGCGCTCGCAAAGCGGCGGCATTAAAGACGAAATTGCCGATGCGATGGTGCAGCTGCAATTTCAGGATCGCGTCAGCCAAGTGCTGTGTCACGTGCGCGATCACATCGGTTCGTTGCCGAATCATTTCGATGAAAGCTGCCGCGGAGTACTTAACGGCGGAAATTTCGAGCCGATCGATACACGCCTGCTGCTCGAAGAATTGCAGCGCACTTATGCAATGGCGGAAGAGCGCTCCGCGCACACCGGTTATTCAGGCAGGGCAGCACAAACGCAAGATGACGAAATTACCTTCTTTTGAGTTTTGTATTCTCAAACGCAGGCGACTGCATGGATGCAGGAGGTAGAGCAACGCAGGAGCAGTGCCGAATGCGCTTTATGCGGCTTCAGCCGCGTAGATCGACTACATCACGAAGATGTAGCCGATCGCTAGGTTATTAACGGGTTTAGGAGTTTTTTGAAATGGCAAAAACAATTCTCATCGTTGACGATTCCGCATCGCTGCGTCAGGTCGTCGCCATCGCGCTGAAAGGCGCGGGCTACGATGTGATCGAAGCCTGCGATGGCGTTGATGCGCTGAGCAAGCTGAATGGCCAGAAAGTACATTTGATTATCAGCGACGTGAATATGCCGAATATGGATGGCATCACGCTGGTGAAAGAAGTGAAGAAATTAGCGAGCTATAAATTCACACCGATCATCATGCTCACCACCGAAAGTCAGGAAGGCAAAAAACAGGAAGGCCAAGCCGCCGGCGCGAAAGCGTGGGTCGTCAAACCGTTCAAGCCCGAACAGATGCTTGCTGCGGTTTCAAAATTGATATTGCCGTAATCGGCACGAGGCAATTGCGATGGGTGCGGCCAAGAAAAAAGCGAGTACCAAATTTGTCGTCGAAGGCGAGCTGACGATTTACACGGCTGCCGAAACCAGAGAGAAATTTGCCGCGTTACTCCAGACCGAACAGCCGATTGAAATCGATTTGTCGCAGGTCAGCGAAATAGATACCGCCGGTTTGCAATTGCTGTTGCTTGCTCGCCGCGAGGCATCAGCTCGCGAAAAAACGCTGACCTTCACCGATCCAAGCGCAGCGGTGCAGAGCTGCTGGCAATTATGTAATTTCGAAACTGCGCATGTCGCACCGGCGCAGATTATTTCCGCTGGTGGCAACGACGACGCGACCTCCGCGTGATTGGATTTTTTTATGAATCTTGATGCTGCGCTGCAAACATTTCTGATCGAAAGCCGCGAATTGCTCGAAGGCATGGAGAGTGCGCTGCTGCAAACCGAACAGCAGGCCGCCGATGTCGACACGATCAACGCGATTTTTCGCGCCGCGCATACGATTAAAGGCTCGGCGGGATTGTTCGGGCTCGACGACATTGTTGCATTCACGCATGTCGTCGAAAGTGTGCTCGACAAAGTACGGAGCAACGAGCTCGAACTCAATAGCGATCTAGCCGGGCTGTTTCTTGAAAGCTGCGATCAGATTAGCGCGCTGGTCGAAAAAATCGGCGGCGGTAATGACGCGCTCGATCCGCAATTAGCGAGCACTGGCGCTGCGTTAATCGATCGGCTGAATGTTTATCTCGGCGTTGCGCCTGCTCCTGTTGTCGCAGCTGATGCGCCGAGCGCAACCGCCGTTGAAGCGGTGAGCGACACCGGCAGTGAAATCGTTGCCGAAACCGATAATTGGCATATTTCGTTACGCTTCGGCCCCGATGTATTTCGCAACGGCATGGACCCGCTCGCGTTCCTGCGTTATTTGCAAACACTGGGTGAAATCGTTGCGATCCAAACGCTGGCGGAACTGCCGGCGCTCGATCAATTCGATGCAGAGTCTTGCTACACCGGTTTTGAAATTGCGTTCAACAGCGAAGCCGATAAAGCGACGATCGAAGGCGTATTCGAATTCGTGCGCGAAGATGCACGCATCAATATTCTGTCACCGCGCAGTCGCATCGTCGATTACGTCGAACTGATCCGCGCATTGCCCGAAGAAGAAATGCGGCTCGGTGAAATTCTGCTGCAATGCGGGACACTGACGCAGCAGGAGTTGGATCACGGGCTCAGCGCGCAAGCCGCCATTGCCGACGAAGTATCGTTGCCGCTCGGCTCGATTCTTGTCGACAACGGCAGCGTGCAACCCGCAGTGGTCGAAGCGGCTGTCGAAAAACAGCAGCAAGTCAAAGAAGCGAAAACGAAACAGCAACGCCTGATTCGCGTCGATGCCGACAAGCTCGATCAGTTAATCAATTTGATCGGTGAGCTGGTTATCGGTGCGGCCGGCAATAAATTGCTCGCACAGCGCTCTGGCATCGCCGAGATGCTCGAATCGAGCGAAACCATCGGTCAATTGATCGAAGAAGTGCGCGATTCCGCGCTGTCGCTGCGAATGGTGCAAATCGGAGAGACGTTCTCGCGCTTCCCGCGCGTTGTGCGCGATGTCAGCAAAGAACTCGGCAAAGATATTGCGCTGATCGTCAACGGCGCTGAAACCGAACTCGATAAAACCGTTGTGGAAAAAATTGGCGATCCATTGATGCACCTCGTGCGCAATTCGATGGATCACGGTATCGAAAAAGCGGAAGTGCGCGCCGAGCGTGGCAAGCCGTTGCAGGGCACGATTCAATTAAATGCGTATCACGATTCGGGCAGCATCGTTATCGAAGTGGTCGACGACGGCGGCGGTTTGAACAAAGACCGGATTCTTGCGAAGGCCATCGAAAAAGGTCTTGTGCAACCGGGTCAAATGTTGCCCGATGCCGATATTTATAAATTGATTTTCGCGGCCGGATTTTCGACCGCGGAACAAGTAACGAATCTATCGGGCCGCGGCGTCGGCATGGATGTGGTTCGGCAGAATATCGAAGCGTTGCGCGGCACTATTTCGATCGACAGCGAAATGGGCGTGGGTTCGACGATGCGTATTCGTCTGCCGCTCACGCTCGCGATCATCGATGGCTTCCTGGTGCAGGTGAACAAATCGGCATTCGTGATTCCGCTCGACATGGTAGTCGAGTGCATCGAATTAAGCGCCGACGATCGTTTGCACGAAGCCAATCGCAATTACATCAATTTACGCGGCGAAGTACTGCCGTATATCCGGTTGCGCGATGTGTTCGACATCGAAGGGCACAGCGACGGCCGCGAAAATATCGTTGTCGTGCAGTATGCCGGAGTCAAAGCCGGTGTTGTGGTCGATGGTCTGCTCGGTGAATTCCAGACAGTCATCAAACCACTCGGAAAAATCTTCAGCCACATTCGCGGCATTGGCGGCTCGACGATTCTCGGCAGCGGCGAAGTCGCGCTGATTATCGATGTGGCAGGCCTCGTCGAACAGGTGCAGGCGCGTGAACCACAGCCGCTGCACATGATCAGCGAATAAGTTTTTAGTGTTTTAACTATTGAGTGGTTTAAACACGTAGTTTTTAAAAGATTTAGGGTTTTAAAAAATTTTGGGTTTCTAAATTGCGACGATTCGCACTGGAGCAGCAAATGATCAAAAACATGAAAATTGGCGTACGCATGGGGCTGGGTTTCGCGCTCGTGCTCGTCGTACTGCTCGCGACGTTGGCAGTGGCGGCATTGCGCATGGGCCAGTTGAACGCTGGCATTCAAAAGGTCGTCGATGACCAGTTCCCGAAAACGGTGATTGAAAATGAAATCATCAATCTGGTGAACGCAAACGCGCTGAACACGCGTGATTTTTTGTCTGTCAGCGAAGCCGCTTCGCAGAAAGAAATTCAAGCGAAGATGGCTGAGACCTCCGAAAAAATTTCCGAGGATTTCACCAAGCTCGAAACGTTGCTTACCTCTGACGATGAGAAATTGATGCTGGGCAGTGCCACGGATTCCCGCAAAGAGTATTCCGACACGCGAGCCAAAGTGATGAAGCTTGCCGCCGACGGCAAGCGCACGGAAGCGGAAAAAATGCTTGAAACGGATCTGCGCTCGGCTCAAGCCACCTACATCAACGCTGTTCAGGATTTGATTCAGTTTCAGACCGATTCGGTAGATGAAGCCGGTAAAAACGCGCTCGCGCTGTACGAAACCACGCGCAAGATTCTCGCGGGTCTGGCGTTGGTCAGTGTTGTGCTGGCCGCGTTAATTGCATGGCTGGTTACGCGTAGTGTTACGCGTCCGATCAGGCAGGCTGTTGAAGTGGCGAATCGTCTGGCGGCTGGTGATCTGACCGCGCGGATCGACGTCAAAGCGAAAGATGAAACCGGTCAGCTGCTCGCCGCTATGGGCGACATGGTCACCAAGCTCTCGCAAATTATCGGCAACGTACGCGTGTCGGCGGACAGTTTGTCGAGCGCGTCCGATCAGGTGAACGCCACTGCGCAATCGCTGTCGCAGGCCGCGTCCGAACAGGCAGCAAGCGTTGAAGAAACGAGCGCGTCGATCGAGCAGATGACTGCATCGATCGGGCAAAACGCCGAGAACGCAAAAGTCACCGACGGTATGGCGACAAAAGCCGCGCGCGAAGCGACCGAAGGTGGTCAATCGGTGAAACAAACCGTGCAGGCGATGAAAGCGATTGCCGCGAAAATCGGCATCATCGATGACATCGCGTATCAAACCAATCTGCTCGCGCTGAACGCTGCGATCGAAGCGGCGCGTGCCGGCGATCACGGCAAAGGCTTCGCCGTTGTTGCAGCGGAAGTGCGCAAACTCGCCGAGCGTGCGCAGGTGGCCGCGCGTGAAATTGGCGAAGTCGCAGGTAACAGCGTGACGCTGGCCGAGCAGGCGGGTGAACTGCTCGATGAAATCGTACCGGCCATCAACAAAACATCGGATCTGGTGCAGGAAATCGCGGCGGCATCCGAAGAGCAATCGACCGGTGTTGCGCAAGTCAATACGGCGATGAACCAGCTCAACCAATTGACGCAACAAAACGCATCGGCATCGGAAGAATTGGCCGCCACGTCGGAAGAAATGACGACGCAAGCCGAGCAGTTGCAGAAGCTGATGGAATTTTTCCGCACCAGCGAAAGCGTTGCAGCCGAAGACGAGGCGCAAGCGACCGAAGACGCCGCGCAAGTCGTCACATTGAATCGCGTGTCGAACAAGCCCGCAGCCGATGCGAACGTTGCAGAGAAAGAATTCGTCCGTTTCTAAGTGACGAGGAGAACGAACAATGGCACAGCCGGCAAAACGTGAAGCTGCGAAAGTGCAAGAGCAGCTGCAGCAGTTCCTCACCTTTCAGGTGGGGGGCGAGCCGTTTGCGATCAGCATTCTGGTGATCAAGGAAATTATTGAGTACGGTAATTTGACCGCAGTGCCGTTAATGCCGGATTTCATTCGCGGTGTGCTCAATCTGCGCGGACAAGTGTTGCCGGTCATCGATCTGGCGGCGCGCTTTGGGCGCGCTCAGGCCGATGTCGAGCGCCGCACGTGCATTGTTATCATCGAAATGGATAACGACGGAGAAAAGCAGGACGTCGGTATCGTTGTCGATAGCGTCAGCGAGGTGATGGATATTCCGGCCAGCGCGATTCAGCCGGCGCCCGCATTCGGTGCCAAAATCCGCGTCGATTTCATTCAGGGCATGGTCGAAGCCGATGATCGTTTCATTATTATTTTGAATGTCGATCGGGTGCTGTCGCTCGACGAAATGGCGATGCTGGCCAGCATCGAAGAAAACGCGGAGGCGGAATCAACTCCGCACGAATAACCGTTATGCAAGTTGCGCTGACCGAGCCGGAGTTCATCCAGTTTCAGTCGATGATTTATCAGATCGCCGGTATCAGCTTATCCAAGGAAAAGAAAGCGCTGGTCGGCGGTCGCCTCGCAAAACGCGTCAGCCATTACCGACTCGCCAGTTACGGCGAATATTTCGCGCTGCTGCAAAATCCAAAAACATCGCACGAATTGCAGGTCGCGGTTGATCTGCTCACCACTAACGAAACGTATTTCTTTCGCGAACCGAAACATTTCGATCTGCTGCGCGATACGATTTTGCCTCCGCTGAAAACAGTATCGCGGCCGATTCGAATCTGGAGCGGCGCATCGTCGAGCGGTGAAGAAATTTACACGATCGCGATGGTGATGGCCGCGGTGCTCGGTGAGCGCCCATGGGAAGTGCTCGGTTCCGATATCAGCACGCGCGTATTGGATATGGCGCGTGCCGGTTTGTATCCGATCGAGCGTGCGAAGGATATTTCGCGCGAATACCTGACCAAATATTGCTTGAAGGGTATCGGCAGCCAGCACGGCATGTTTCTGATCGATAAGCCACTGCGCGAGCGCGTGCAGTTTCGGCAGATCAACTTGAATACCGCATTGCCGTCGCTCGGTGAGTTCGATGTGATTTTTCTACGCAATGTCATGATTTATTTCGATGCGAAAACCAAGCAGCAAGTGATTGCGCGCATGCTGCCGATGTTGCGTAGCGGTGGTTATTTCATCGTGAGTCATTCGGAGAGCCTGAACGGCATCACCAGCGCATTGAAGACAGTGTCGCCGTCGATATACAGGAAGCCGTGACAATGCGATTGCCACCGGCGGCTATCGATATTTTTTTGCAGCCGGGCGAAGTCTATTTTGGCGATCGCAATACGCGAATTCGCACATTGCTCGGATCGTGCGTCGCGATCACCGTTTGGCACGCGCGCAAAAAAATCGGTGGCATGTGCCATTACCTGCTGCCCACGCGCGGTCAACCCAGCGCCGATGCGTTTGATGGTCGCTATGCCGACGAGGCGGTACTTTTATTGCTACGTGAAATTGCCGACGCGCATACCGATCCGCGCGATTATCAAGTCAAGGTATTCGGCGGCGGCAATATGCTGGTGAAATCGAACACGGCAAGTCGCGGCAAGCCGATGAATATTGCCTCGCGCAATATCGAAGTGGCGGAGCAGTTGCTTGCACAGCACCGTTTTGTCGCCATTGCGGATCATGTGGGCGGCGATGGTTATCGGCAAATTATTTTTGAAATCGGCAGCGGCGATGTCTGGCTGCGCCAACACAGCAACACAATGCAAACGGCGGAGGCACCATGAATAAAATTAAAGTGATGGTAGTGGACGACTCCGCCGTGGTGCGTCAAGTCCTCACCGATTTGCTGAAAACCGATCCGCAGATCGAGGTGATCGGTGCCGCGCCCGATCCGATTTTCGCGCTTGAAAAAATGAAAAAGCAGTGGCCTGACGTGATCGTGCTGGATGTCGAAATGCCGCGCATGGATGGCATTACCTTTCTACGCAAACTGATGAGCGAACATCCGACGCCCGTCGTGATCTGTTCAACGCTGACCGAAAAGGGCGCGGAAACGACGATGCAAGCGATGTCGGCCGGCGCGGTCGACATCATTACCAAACCCAAAATCGGCTTGAAACAATTTCTCACCGATTCGATCGCCGAAATTACTCGCGCGGTACGTGCAGCGGCGTGCGCAAATCCGAAACGACTGGCAGCGGCTCCCAGCGCCGCCGCAATGGTGAAACCGAAATTAACCGCCGACGCGATTCTCGCGCCCGTCAGTTCGCATCACGCGATGGCGGAAACCACCGACCGCGTGATTGCCATCGGCACTTCCACCGGTGGCACGCAGGCATTGGAGGTTGTTCTTACCGCATTGCCGCGCGTGTGCCCAGGTATCGTGATCGTGCAGCATATGCCCGAAAAATTCACCGCTGCATTCGCATCGCGCTTGAATAGTCTCTGCGAAATTGAAGTGCGGGAAGCGCAAAACGGCGATCGCGTAATTCCCGGTCGCGCACTGATTGCGCCCGGCGGCAGACATCTGCTGTTGAAACGCAGTGGCGCGCAATACATCGCTGAAGTGATCGATGGTCCAGTCGTTAATCGACATCGTCCCTCGGTCGATGTGCTGTTTCGTTCAGTGGCGAAATGCGCGGGCAAAAATGCGATCGGCATCATCATGACTGGCATGGGCGACGATGGCGCCGCCGGGTTACTCGAAATGAAACAAGCCGGTGCGCACACCGTGGCGCAGGATGAAGCGACATGCGTTGTTTACGGTATGCCGAAAGAAGCGGTGAAACGCGGCGCTGCCGATAAAATTATTCCGCTCGAAAGTATTGCCGGTGTGATAACGGCACAGAAAGTATTGTGATTTGCGGGTAAGCAGCCACACATTAAGCAAAAGTTGTGTGCGCAGAAAAGCTACGGGCGAAATGCCGCAACCAGTTGGCCTAATTTAACGAGCGCTTTTTCCGTTTTCGGTGTCCACGTCACCGCTGCATTCAGGCGAATAAAATTTCGATATTT
>CAMLJR010000038.1 GCA_946480345.1 uncultured Spongiibacteraceae bacterium | reverse complement strand
TTGCTGCCATCGCGGTGCTTGTATGCGGATTTGTGGTTATGGTGTCAAACGTAGTGCCTGAATATATCGGGATCGTACAACGCGCCAATATTGGCGCGTTTTATATTTATCTGACGCTGCTCAGCATGCGGTTATTCGCGCGTACGCGGATCGAGCATTCAGCGCCTTCTGCTTCCTGCCGTTAGCGAGCCCAATACGCCACGCAGAATCTGGCGACCAATCTGTGTGCCGATGCTGCGCGCCGCGCTTTTTGCGAGAGTGCTGAACAATTCGCCGGCGACATTGTTGCCGGCGGTGGTGGATTTAGACGTTTTTGATTCTTCATCGGATTGCGCAGCCGCCTGCGCACGCTGGGCCAGCATTTCATAAGCGGAATCGCGATCATTGCTTTGTTCGTACTTGCTGCGCAGCGGCGAGCGCGACATCTGATCGTTGCGCTCGGCATCCGATAACGCGCCGACGCGCGCCTGCGGCGGATAAATAAATACGCGTTCTACGGGAGTTGGCTGGCCTTTATCGTCGAGCATCGACACCAATGCTTCGCCGACACCCAATTCGGTAATTACGCGTTCGGTATCGAGCGTGGCGTTCGCACGAAATGTCTGCGCGGCGGCGCGCACGGCTTTTTGATCCTTGGGGCTGAAAGCGCGCAACGCGTGCTGCACGCGATTGCCGAGTTGGCCGAGAATCGTTTCCGGCACATCGAGCGGATTCTGTGTAACGAAGTATACGCCGACGCCTTTCGAACGAATCAGTCGCACGACCTGTTCGATTTTTTCGACTAGCGCTTTCGGCGCATCGTTGAATAGCAGGTGTGCTTCATCAAAAAAGAATACGAGCTTGGGTTTATCGAGATCGCCGACTTCGGGCAATTCCTCGAATAGCTCGGCGAGTAGCCACAGCAGAAACATTGCATACAAATGCGGATGCGTCATCAATGTGGTTGCGTCGAAAATACTGATCACGCCATTGCCGGAAAAATCGCTCTGCATTAAATCGGCGAGGGCGATTTGCGGTTCGCCGAGAAATTGTTCGGCGCCCTGTTCTTCGAGTACGAGCAATTGCCGTTGTATTGTCGCGATGCTGGTGCTGCTCAAATTGCCGTATTCGGCTTGGAGCGTTTTTGCGTTATCGCTGATCCATGTCAGCAATGCGCGTAAATCTTTTAAATCGAGCAGCAGCAGACCATTCGCATCGGCAATTTTAAATGCCGCGTACAACACACCGGTTTGTGTGTCATTCAATTCGAGCAGGTTCGCGAGTAATAGCGGGCCGATATTCGAAACCGTTGCGCGAATTGGCAGGCCGCGCTTGCCGTAAAGATCCCATAACTGTACCGGGTAGGCTTGTGTTCGATAATCGGTAATGCCGAGCTGCGCGACGCGTTGTTTGATTTTTTCGTTATCGCCGCCGGGCCGCGCGAGACCGGATAAATCGCCTTTTACGTCGGCCATGAAAACCGGCACGCCTGCGCGCGAAAAATTTTCCGCCAGTGTTTGCAGTGTGACGGTTTTGCCGGTGCCGGTCGCTCCGGTAATCAGACCATGCCGGTTGGCCATGCGCAGTGTCAGCGCAACGCGACATTGATCGGCGGCGCCGAGCGTAAATTGATTATCCATGAGCGCGCTCTCGGAAATGATTTTCGCGATTGTAATCGATCAGGGAAGGCGGGCGATGGTTTGACCGAGCTTCGCGTATTACCATGCGAAGTCATGATTTTTGAGTGGTGTTTTTGTTATGTCGACGATTGCGTCAGGATTCGAGCCGCTGGTTTTTGGCAGCCCCTTTTTCGATTTTATCGGGCCGGTTTATCACCGTGTTTATCCCACCCACGAACAGCTTGCGATATTGCTCGAAGAAAAACACTGCAACACCTTCATGGTGGCGCACGGCGGTTTGTTATCGACGCTCGCCGATGTGGCGATGTCACGTGCGTTGGTGCGCGCACGAGGCGCGGGCACGAAGGCGTTGACGATCAGTCTGCATGTCGACTTTATCGGTACGGCAGCGATCGGTGCCTGGCTGGAAGCGCATGTGACATTGCAGAAAACCTCGGGCAGTGTCGGTTTCGCCACGTGTGAAGTTCGCAATGGCGACTCTGTCGTTGTCACCGCGAATGGCGCGTTTCGTTATGTGGTTCCTCGGCAGTAATCGATCTCATTGGCGATGCGCGCTGTAAATACTATGCCGCGCTGTGCTGAGGGATAGCGCGGGAGTGGCGCACTACTCGTTGTTGTCGGCGCCCCCTCGTATTCGCCAGCCAATTATTCCCAAACGAAGTATTAACAGGGTCACGTTGTTGGGGGAGAATGGGCGCCTTTCGAAACGGCTGGAGACGGGCAATGGGTCTGTTCAAGAATTTCATCGCGGGCGAGTGGGTCGAGGGCGTATCGGTCTCGCGCAACATCAACCCATCGGACACCAATGACATCGTCGGCGAATACGCCGGCGCTTCAGCCGAGCAGGTGGAGCAGGCAGTTGCCGCTGCGCGTGCAGCATTACCGAAGTGGGCGCGAAGCACGGCGCAGCTCAGAGCCGATATTTTGCTGAAAGCCGCGGATGAGATTCTGGCGCGCAGCGCCGAACTGGGCGAGCTATTGTCGCGTGAAGAAGGCAAGACGCTTCCCGAGGGTACCGGCGAGGTCATTCGCGCCAGTCAGTGTCTGCGATATTTTTCCGGCGAGGCGATTCGCCGCTGTGGAGAAATCTTTCCCCCCGTACGTCCCAACGTCACTGTTGAAGTAACGCGGGAACCAGTGGGCGTGGTGGGTGTCATCACGCCGTGGAATTTCCCGATCGCAATTGCAGCGTGGAAAATTGGAGCGGCTCTCGCTTTCGGTAATACCGTGGTATTCAAGCCTGCGGATCTCACCCCCGGCTGCGGCTGGGCTCTAGTAGATATTCTTGTTCGCGCCGGCCTGCCGGCTGGTGTGTTGAATCTGGTGATGGGGCGCGGCTCGGTGATCGGTAATCCGCTCGTCGATGGCGTTGACGCGATCACGTTCACCGGCTCGGTGCCAACGGGCCGCAATATCGCGGCGCGCGCTATCGGCACCATGACCAAGATTCAACTCGAAATGGGCGGCAAGAATCCGCTCGTCATTCTTGATGATGCCGATCTCGATGTCGCGGTCGAATGCACGGTGAACGGTTGTTTCTACGGTACTGGCCAGCGCTGTACCGCGAGTGAGCGCGTCATCGTGACCGAAGGCATTCATGATCGCTTCGTTGAGGCGGTGAAAGCGCGGATGGAGAAAACCGTCGTTGGTCATGCGCTGAAAAAAGGTACGCAAATCGGTCCGGTGGTCGATCTGAAACAGCTCGAGCATAACCAGAAATACGTCGAAATCGGCAAGCGCGACGGCGCGACCGTTTTCGGTGGCGAGCGCCTTGAACGAGAAACCCCGGGCTTTTATATGTCGCCGATATTGCTCGTGGGCACCAACAACGCGATGCAGGTTAATCGTGAGGAAGTGTTCGGTCCGATCGCCTCGGTAATTCGCGTGAAAGATTATGACGAGGCGCTCGCGACGGCGAATGACAGCGACTTCGGTTTATCGTCCGGTATTTGCACCACGTCGCTCAAATACGCGAAGGATTTTCAGCGTAATAGCGAGTCGGGTTTGGTGATGGTGAATTTGCCAACGGCGGGTCTGGACTATCACGTCCCATTCGGCGGGCGCAAAGGATCGAGCTATGGTCCGCGTGAACAGGGCAGTTATGCGGTCGAGTTTTACACGTCGGTGAAAACGGCGTATTTCAATCCGTAGCGGTTATCCGTGCATGCTGGGCTCGAGATACGAGCTCAGCATGGGAGATGTTGCCGAGGAAATTTGCGCCGGCCGCGTAACCATCTGCGGTCGGCGAAGCTACTTAGAAGTCGTTATTGCCCTTGCGCGAACGATCCTGGACGGAGCCCGGTACGACCGGTTCTGTCGGCTTTTTCGCCAGAGAAATATGACGCGATCCACCGAAAACCTGACCACTGACGCCATTCGCGATCTGCTGAATCTGGCCACCACCTTTCAAAAATGCCTCAACCTGGTCATCGATCGAAGAGCGAGTTTCGTTGATGGAGGGCTGTTTGGTTTTCGCGGTGAGCCTAGCTGTCGGCTTTGCCATGGCGTACGGTCCGTTCGTGAATGAGGCGCTAGTCTACGGCAAACGGGCGCTCAGCGCCTTATTAAAAGCTGTCGGCCATGCCGGTGAGCCATGTTCAGTGCCCCAGATGGCGTGGATAAATCTGATTGACAGGCGTCATTAGTCGCGTAGACTGCCTCCAGCTTATTAAGTGCGTCTGTTATTGTCCTGTCGTTCCGAAGCGTCTGAAGTAGTTTCTCCTCGCTCCGTTAGTTCAAGTAACTTCCTCATTTCTAAGCCAATCCGCTGCGCCAATAGGCGTGGTTAGCATCAGTATTTTTCTTAGCAGGTTATTTTATGTCGAATCTCAGCACTGGCACCGTCAAATGGTTCAACGAGTCCAAAGGTTTTGGATTTATTTCTCCGGAAAGCGGTCCAGACTTGTTTGTTCATTACAGCTCGATCAACAGCGGCGGCTTCAAAACGCTCGCTGAAGGTCAGCGCGTACAGTTCGTAGTTACCCAGGGTAAAAAAGGCCCACAAGCCGAAAACGTTACCCCCATCTAAGCTCCATATAGTGAGTCCCACACTGGAGTCGATATCGACTCCAGTGCGTTTCCCCCCTCTGCTTTTCCTCTGCGCTCCATTTAAATTCCAGCAAATTCCTCGCTCCGTCTGGTGTAGAATCCCGCGACCCAAATTGGCTGTGACCTGCGAATAACAGGGTTTAACGCCGATCCGTTGTTGCTGAGGAGTGTTTTCCCATGACCGTAATTCGTCAGGACGATTTGATTCAGAGCGTCGCCGACGCGCTGCAATATATCTCCTATTACCACCCCGTCGATTTCATTCAGGCCATGCACAAGGCCTACGAAAAAGAAGCTAATCCCGCCGCAAAAGACGCGATCGCGCAGATACTGATTAATTCGCGCATGTGCGCGACCGGCCATCGTCCGATCTGTCAGGACACCGGTATCGTCACCGTATTCGTCCGCGTTGGTATGAATGTGAGCTGGGACGGCGCCACCATGGGCGTCAGCGACATGATCAACGAAGGTGTGCGCCGCGCTTACGCCAATCCGGACAACGTGCTGCGTGCTTCAATCCTGTCGGACCCCGACGGCGAGCGCAAAAACACCAAAGACAACACGCCAGCGGTCATTCACTACGAACTCGTGCCGGGCGATACCGTCGATGTGCATGTCGCGGCGAAAGGCGGCGGCTCCGAAGCCAAATCGAAATTCGCAATGCTCAATCCGTCGGATTCGGTCGTCGACTGGGTATTGAACATGGTGCCGCAGATGGGCGCGGGCTGGTGTCCGCCCGGTATGCTCGGCATCGGCATTGGCGGCACGGCTGAAAAAGCGATGCT
The DNA here is from genome assembly GCA_946480345.1 of uncultured Spongiibacteraceae bacterium. The sequence goes on along the minus strand of CAMLJR010000038.1, from coordinate 15,058 downwards.
ACTCGCGAAGGAAGCGCTGCTCGACCCCATCGATATGCAGGATCTGCGCGAGCGCGGCGCGAGCAATCGCAGCGAACAATTGCGTCTCGAACTGATGGATAAGATCAATGCGCTCGGCGTCGGTGCGCAGGGGCTCGGTGGTTTGACCACCGTGCTCGATGTAAAAGTGAAGGATTACCCGACGCATGCCGCGAATAAGGCCGTCGCGATCATTCCGAATTGCGCGGCGACGCGCCACGCCCATTTCGAACTCGACGGCTCCGGCCCTGCCAAACTCGAAGCGCCGGATTTGAACGACTGGCCCGATATCACGTGGGAGGTGGGCGACAGTGTGCGACGCGTTAATCTCGATACCGTCACGCGCGAAGAAGTGAACAGCTGGAAGCCCGGCGAAACGTTATTGCTGTCGGGCAAAATGCTCACCGGCCGCGATGCTGCGCACAAGAAAATGACCGATATGCTCAGCGCCGGTCAGAAATTGCCGGTCGATCTGAGCGGTCGCTTCATTTATTACGTCGGCCCAGTCGATCCGGTACGCGATGAAGTTGTCGGCCCAGCCGGTCCGACCACCGCGACCCGCATGGATAAATTCACGCGACAAGTGCTCAAGGAAACCGGCCTGCTCGGCATGATCGGTAAATCCGAGCGCGGTCAGACGGCGATCGATGCGATCAAGGATTACCACTCGGTCTATCTGATGGCTGTGGGCGGCGCCGCGTATCTGGTTGCGCAGGCAATTAAATCGGCGAAAGTGCTCGCGTTCCCCGAACTCGGAATGGAAGCGATTTACGAGTTCGACGTGAAAGACATGCCGGTCACCGTCGCGGTCGATTCGAGTGGCGAATCCGTGCATAAAACCGGTCCGCAAATATGGAAAGCGAAAATCGAAGAACAGCATCTGGAGCTGATCTGATTTTTTGACAAGGACGCCTGCGTGCAAACCTTTTATTGGCACGATTACGAAACCTGGGGGGTTAACCCCTCCCAGGATCGTCCCTCGCAATTCGCCGGCATTCGCACCGATCTCGATTTCAACATCATCGGCGAACCGCTCGTTCAGTACTGCCAGCCACCGCAGGATTTATTACCGCAACCCGACGCGTGTCTGATCACCGGTATCACACCGCAACTTGCGCAACTCGAAGGCGTGCGCGAGTGCGAATTCATCGCAAAAATTCATCGCGAATTAAATGCTCCAGGCACCTGCGGTGTCGGCTATAACAGCATTCGTTTTGACGACGAAGTGACGCGTTTCGCGCTGTATCGCAATTTCTATGACCCGTACGAACGTGAATGGCGAAACGGCAATTCGCGTTGGGACATTATCGATATGGTGCGCGCCTGTCGGGCATTGCGGCCCGATGGCATCGAGTGGCCGAACCACGAAGATGGCAAGCCCTCGTTCAAGCTCGAACATTTAACTGCCGCAAATAATTTGAAACACGAGGCCGCGCATGATGCGTTGTCCGATGTGCACGCGACAGTTTCAGTCGCGAAACTGATCAAAGCGAAACAGCCGAAATTATTCGATTATTTATTCAAGCTGCGCGATAAGCGCGAAGTTGCTGCGCTATTGAATATCGCGCAGAAAAAACCGGTGCTGCATATCTCGGGCATGTTTCCGACCGAGCGCGGTTGCGCGGCGCTGGTATTGCCACTCGCGATTCATCCGAGCAATGCGAACGAAATTATCTGTTTCGATTTGAGCGCGGAACCCGAATTGCTGCTCGATTTATCGGTCGATGAAATTCGTCGCCGCGTTTTCACTGCACAGGCCGAACTCGATGTCGAGCGCATTCCGTTGAAAACGATTCGACTCAATCGCTGTCCCGTTGTCGTTACCGAAAAATTGCTGGATGACGCACTCGCGCAGCGCTTGCTGATAGATCGCGCGCGTTGCGAGCTTGCCGTGAAAAAATTGATCGCGGTGGAAACGCTCGCGGCGAAATTGCGCGAGGTATTTATCGCGCCCGAGCGCGCGGCGCTGACCGATCCGGAACAAATGCTCTATAGCGGCGGTTTTTTCGGCGATGCCGATCGCGCCACGATGGCGCGCATACGCAAAACCAAGCCGAGCGATTTTGCCAAGCAAACGTTCGTGTTCGAGGACAAGCGTCTGCCGGAAATATTTTTCCGTTATCGCGCGCGAAATTTTCCGGAAACATTGTCGAGCGATGAACTCGACGATTGGCGGGAATTTTGCCGCGCACGTCTGACCGATCGCAGTTACGGCGCTAGTGTCGTGCTCGATGAATTTCGCTTGCGCCTGGCTGAATTAAATGCGCAGACGGATTTGAACGAAAAGCGGCGCGCAGTATTAGCGCAATTGTCGGCCTATGCGGCGAGCTGTTCCTCTTCTGTTGAGGGCGAGGGGCGCGACGAAAACCAGATCATCCCTTCCACGTACTAAACTCGATCTCGTACCGTCCCGGCACCATCGACGCCTGATAAATTTTCGCGGTCGGATAATTCGCGCGCATCAGTTTGGCGACCAATTCTTTATCGCGATCCGAGGTCAACATGCCGAAATAAACCGCGCGCAATTCATGGGCGGGAAATTTGCGCAGGTCATACCAAAGCTCGGGATCGTCGTGAATATCGTCGAGCGAATTTTCGAAACAGCGCCATTCCTGTTCCGCCTGATCTTGTCGTCCCTTGATTAAATGCTTCGTCGGAAATTCGTCGGCGGTTGGCGCCGAGCGGCGGCCGTAAATAATTTCGAGCTGTTCCTGCTGGTTCGTGATCGTCGGTGCGAATGCTTGATAATTGACGCGCTGTGGTTTCGCGAGCCCGGTGCCATCGCCACATTCGAAGCGCAGCGCAATGCCGCGATGCTGATTGGCGAAACGTTGCCAGCAGCTGACGTTATGTGGTTTTTCCGAGAAGCAGGCGATACGCACATTGCGGGCGAAGTTTCGCCATGTCGTTAAATATTCCTCGACTTGCCGCGCCTGAATTTCGGCGATCTGACCCAACAGTTCGCGCAATACGTCCTGCGCTTCTTCTTCATCGCAGAACCGTTGTTGCTCGCGCCAGCGCGCCATGATGTTCACTAAACGGTTGTGGCGTCCGGTCGGCATGTCCGGTCCGAACAGCATGATCAACGCTTCGCGCAGCAGTACATCGAGCAAACTCTCGGCGCTGACCTCGGGCTTGGCGAGATAGTCGAGTTCAAACGGATCGTTGAACAAATGGGGCGCACTCCAGCGCAACGATTGACTGCTCAGAACCTTGATGCCCGTATCGATCGGGCAGAATTTGACGAGAGATGAAACGGTATCTGCCGGCACGGCTGTTCCTTACGGATTAGTTATTAGTAGAGAGCGTGAGTTATTAGAAGAAGCGAGAGCAAGTAATAGCACACGGTCGCGATGTAGCAATGGGTTTAAAAGTTTGGCGCAACCAGCTTGGGCAGTGCTCCGTGCTCAAAGCGCGCGATAAAGGGGTATGTTTCCTTTGCGGCACCCTCCACGCCATGGATAATAGGCGCCGTTCTTTCTGAGGTGTTCTCTTTGAATTCGGCGCAGCAACCCAAGGCCAGTCTCGGCGTTCTGACCAAAATATTCCCATACCTTCGCCCCTATCGTTGGCGCATCGCCGCTGCCACGCTCGCGTTGATTTTTACCGCCATTGTCACGCTGTCGATCGGCCAGGGCCTGCGCATGCTCGTCAACGATGGCTTCAGCGGCGATAGCGCCGCGCTGAATCGCGCGCTCGAATTATTCGGCCTGATCGTGGTGTTGCTCGCGGGCGGTACATTCGTGCGCTTTTATCTGGTGACCTGGATCGGCGAACGTGTCAGCGCCGATTTACGACGCGCCGTGTTCGAGCATGTGGTGCGGCTGCATCCAGGCTTCTTCGACACTATTCACAGCGGCAGCATCCAATCGACGATCACCGCCGACACCACGCTGTTGCAGACGGTAATCGGCTCATCCGTATCGGTGGCGCTGCGCAATGCGCTGATTCTGATCGGCGGCGTCATCTGGATGTTCATTTCCAATCCCAAACTGACCGGCATGGTGCTGATCAGCGTGCCGCTGGTGATTGCGCCGATTCTGATTTTCGGCCGCCGCGTGCGCGGGCTGTCGCGCGCCAGTCAGGATCGGCTGGCCGATGTCGGCAGTTATGTGGGCGAGGCGGTGCAGAACGTGAAGGTGGTGCAGGCGTTCAACCACCAGGAGATCGATGCGACCCGTTTTGGCGAGCATGTCGAAGCGGCGTTCGATGTTGCACAGCGGCGTATTTTGCAGCGCGCATGGCTCACCACGCTGGTAATTACGCTGGTGCTCGGCGCGATCGGCGCGATGATTTATGTCGGCGGCAATGACGTGAACAGCGGTCGTCTCAGCGCCGGCGAGCTTGCCGCGTTCGTGTTTTACGCGGTCATCGTGGCCGCATCGGTCGGCGCGATCAGTGAGGTTTACGGCGATCTGCAGCGCGCGGCCGGCGCCAGCGAGCGGTTGCTCGAATTACTCGCGGCTACATCGTTGATCGTGGCGCCCGCCAATCCGCGGCCGCTGGCACAACCGGTGCGCGGCGATGTGCAGATCGAGCAGATCCGTTTCTGTTATCCCACGCGTTCCGAGCACGCGGCGATCGATCAGCTGACACTCCATATCGCGGCCGGCAAAACCACCGCGCTGGTAGGCAGTTCCGGCGCGGGCAAATCGACACTGATCGACTTGTTATTGCGCTTTTACGATGTTCAGCAAGGGAAGATTTTGTTCGACGGTGTCGATCTGCGCGAACTCGATCCACACACCCTGCGCACGCAGATCGCATTGGTGCCGCAACAGCCGGTGCTGTTCAGCGGCAGCGTGCTCGACAACATCCGCTACGGTCGTCCCGATGCGACGGAAGCCGAAGTGCGCGATGCAGCCGACGCTGCATTTGCCAGCGAATTCATCGAACGGCTGCCGCAGGGTTATAACAGTCAGGTCGGCGAGCAGGGGGTGCGCTTGTCCGGCGGTCAGCGTCAGCGCATCGCGATTGCGCGCGCGCTGCTGAAGGATCCGGCGCTGCTGTTGCTCGACGAAGCGACCAGTGCGCTCGATGCCGAAAGTGAATTCCAGGTGCAGAAAGCGCTCGAACGATTGATGCAGAACCGCACGACATTGGTCATCGCACATCGCCTGGCAACCGTGGTTAAGGCCGATCAGATCGCCGTGCTCGATCAGGGCAGATTGGCGGCGGTGGGTCGACATCACGAGTTGCTGCAATCGTCGCCGCTGTATGCGCGTTGGGCCGATCTGCAATTCGATAATGCCGCGCGCGATCAGCGACTGGTCGCAGCTCAGTAAACACATTGGATCACCGCTCTCCTTTTGGAGAGAGGAATAATGTCGCGAGGACACACCATGAAATTTCCCGGTAGCCATGTCGTCTCGATCAGCCAGTTCGAACGCGGCGACATCGAAAAATTATTTGCCGTTGCCGATCGCATGGAGCCGTATGCGCATCGTCGCCGCATAACGAAAGTGTTAGACGGTGCGATTCTCGGCAGCATGTTTTTTGAATCGTCGACGCGCACGCGCGTGAGCTTCGGCTGCGCATTCAATTTGCTCGGTGGCGAAGTGCGCGAAACCACCGGCTTCGAGGCGACATCGCTGACTAAAGGCGAATCGCTGCACGACACCGCGCGCGTGTTGTCGGGCTACAGCGATGTGATCGTGATGCGTCACCCGCAGGCGGGGTCGGTTGCCGAGTTCGCGCAATCGTCGCGCGTACCGGTGATCAACGGCGGCGACGGGGCGAACGAGCATCCGAGCCAGGCGTTGTTGGATTTGTACACGATTAAAAAAGAACTCGAACATCACGGCCATGTCGGCGTCGATGGGCTCAGCATCGGCATGATCGGCGATTTGAAATACGGCCGCACGGTGCACTCGCTGTGCAAATTGCTATCGCTATTCAATAACGTCACAGTGACATTGATTTCGCCGAACGAATTGCGCATGCCTGGGGAAATCGTCGAACAGCTGCGCAGCGCGGGGCATCGCGTGGTCGAATCGGACAACATGGAGCAAAGTCTCTCGCACGTTGATATTGCATACGCGACACGCATTCAGGCCGAGCGTTTTGCGAATGCCGAAGAAGCGATGTTGTATCGCGGCCGTTATCGATTGAATCAGGCGGTTTACACGCAGTACTGCAAACCGAACACCGTGATCATGCATCCATTGCCGCGTGATTCGCGCGCCGAGGCGAACGAACTCGATAACGATCTGAACGACAATCCGAATCTGGCGATTTTTCGGCAGGCCGATAACGGCATTCTGGTGCGGATGGCGTTGTTCGCGTTGATTCTCGATGTCGCCGATCAAGTCGATACGCACGCACGCGACGTTAACTGGTATACCGAGCGGCGCTTCTGATGAAACGCTCGTCGTTCACGCGCGATGACGTCGAAGTGGTCAGCGACACGAGCGCTTACGATGGCTTTTTTAAAGTGCGGGAATTGCACTTGCGTCATCGTAAATTCGATGGCTCATGGAGCCCGACGTTACGCCGTGAATTGGTGTTACGGCATGATGCGGTCGGCGTATTGCTTTACGATCCACGCCGCGACGAAATCGCACTGGTCGAACAATTTCGTGTCGGTGCAATGAAGCGCAACAACAATCCTTGGTTGCTCGAATTGGTCGCGGGATTGATCGACAGCGACGAAAGCGCCGAACAAGTTGCGCGCCGCGAAGCCGTCGAAGAGGCGGGCTGCGATATTAAAGAGATGGAATTCGTCTGCGAATATTTTTCGAGCCCCGGCGGCAACAACGAATATTTCTCGCTGTATTGCGGCCATTGCGATCTGCAGCAGGCGGGCGGCGTTTTCGGTTTGCCGGAAGAGGGCGAGGATATTCGCGTGCATGTCGTTGCGGTCGATGAAGCATTGTTGATGTTGCAACGTGGCGAATTGCAAAACGCGCCGACGATCATCGCGTTGCACTGGCTGCAATTGCATCGGCAACGTCTGCGCGAGCAATGGCGCTGATGCGTTTGTTTTTTGCGGTGCCAATTCCGCCCGAGAATACGGCGGTCTTGTCGGCGCTGTGCGCGCGTCTGCAAACGCAGCGCGGTTGGCATTGGGTCGATGAACGCAACTGGCATATCACGCTCGCATTTCTCGGCGAAACCGAAGGCAAATACGTATCAGCGTTAAGTGAACTCGGCGAGCGAGTTGCAGCGAATCACGAATGCAGCACGTTAATGCTCGATAGTTTGCAATGGTGGCCGACCCCGAGCCGTCCGCGCCTGCTCGCGGCAGTCGCGGAAAACGCCGGCGCACTGCCGCCATTGCGCAAAGAGCTTGGATCCGGCTTGCGCGATCTCGGAATTAATTTCGATGGCAAACCGCTGCGCCCGCATGTGACGTTGATGCGGCTCGAACGCGGCGTAGAAATTTTCGATTTAAGTTTGCCGCCGTGCCGTGTGCACATCGATGTTGATACGCTGGCGTTGTACCGCAGCGAGCGCGAACGCGGCGAAACGCGCTATCGACCCATTTGGCAGCGGGATTTGAATCCACCCGCGCCCGCATTTTTTAAAAAATAAATCCAAGATGACACGATGACCTCTGCCGAACCCCAAAAAGCTCGTGGCCTGTTGCGCAGCAGTTTCATGGTCAGCCTGTTGACCATGCTGTCGCGTGTACTCGGTTTGGCGCGCGACATTTGCTTCAGCATTTTTATCGGCGTTGGGCCCTCGACTGATCCGTTTTATATCGCGTTTCGCATTCCGAATTTCCTGCGTCGATTATTTGCCGAAGGCGCATTCGCGCAGGCGTTCGTGCCGGTGCTGTCGGAATACCGCCAGCAACGCAGTTTTCAGGATGTACGCGATCTGGTCGATCGCGTCTCCGGTGTGCTCGGGTCGAGTCTGATTGCGGTGAGCGTGCTCGCCGTCGTTGCGGCGCCGCTGGTTGCGGGGCTGTTTGCGCCGGGCTATGCGAACGATCCGGCGAAATTTGCGCTGACCAGCGATCTCATTCGCATTACGTTTCCGTATTTGTTCCTGATTTCGATGACCGGTTTTTCCGGTGCGATTCTGAACAGCTATGGCCGCTTCGGCGCGCCCGCATTTGCACCGGTGCTGCTCAATGTGGTGCTGATCGGCGCTGCGTATTTCGCCGGTCGTTGGTTCGAGCAGCCGCTGTATGCATTGGCGTGGGGGGTGCTGTTGGCGGGCGTCGCGCAGTATTTATTCCAGTGGCCGTTTCTGATGCAGTTGAATTTGTTGCCGCGCCCGCGCTGGCAGCCGCGCGATGAAGGTGTGCGCCGCATATTGATGTTGATGGGGCCGGCTCTGTTCGGGGTGTCGGTCAGCCAGATCAATTTGCTGCTCGGCACCGTGATCGCCTCGTTTTTACCTGCCGGTAGTGTGTCATGGCTGTATCTGTCGGATCGACTGCACGAATTGCCGCTCGGCGTGTTCGCGGTGGCGATCGGCACGGTGATCCTGCCGAGCCTGTCGCGCGATCAGGCCAGCGCGTCGATGCAAAGTTTCTCGCGCACGCTCGATTGGGGTGTTCGCTTGGTGTTGTTGATCGGCATGCCGGCGTCGGTCGCGCTGTTGTTGATCGGCCATTCGATTCAGCTGGCGTTGTTCCGCTACGGAGAAACCACCGAGCGCGATGTGCAGATGTCGTCGTATGCGCTCGCGGCGATTTCGATCGGGCTCAGCGCTTTTATGCTGATCAAGGTGCTGGCACCCGGCTTTTACGCGCGTCAGGACGTGCGCACGCCGGTGCGTATCGGCGTGATCGCGATGGTCGCGAATATGGTGTTCAACCTGATTCTGGTTGTGCCGCTGCATATGAGTCTCAAAATGGGCCATGTCGGATTGGCGCTCGCCACGGCGCTGGCGGCGTGGGTTAACGCCGGTCTGCTCGCGCGCGGCCTGCTGAAACAGCGTATCTACATTCCCCAGCCCGGTTGGCGCGCGTTTGCCCTCAAGCTGACGCTGGCGTGTACCGCTATGGGGTCGCTCTTGTGGCTGGCCGATCCAGGCGATGCCGTGTGGCTCGGCTGGTCATGGTGGCAGCGCGTGCCGGTACTGCTTGCCCTGTGTGGGGCCGGGATCGCGGTATACGCCGGGGTGCTGTTCGCCATGGGTCTGCGTATCAAGGATCTACGCGGGCCGTCGATCTGATGAGGCGCAAGCAGGCCGCCGTTAGCCATCGCTGCGAGTGACTACGTTATAATCGCCGCCCCTGCGCTGCCTGAGTCCGGCGGCATCCCTCCAATGACGAGCATGCGATGGAATTGATTCGCGGTCTGCACAATCTGCGCCCTCGCCATCGTGGCTGCGTCGCGACGATCGGCGCCTTCGACGGCGTGCATCGCGGTCACCGCGCCGTGCTGCAACGGCTGATCGAAAAGGGCCGTAAGCTGCAATTGCCGGTCACCGTCGTATTGTTCGAACCGCTGCCGCGCGAATTTTTTGCACCGCTGCAATCGCCGGCGCGGTTGATGAGTTTTTACGAAAAATTTCTGGCCTTGCGCGAACTCGGCATCGATCGCGTGTTGCGTATCCGCTTTGATCGCGCGCTCAGCGAAATGGGTGCCGAGGAATTCGTGCGTCGCGTGTTCGTCGAAGGGCTCGGCGCGCGGTATATCGTCGTCGGCGATGATCTGCATTTCGGCAAAAACCGCGCGGGCGATTTTGCGTTTTTGCAGGAAGCCGGCGCGCGCTTCGGTTTCGATGTGGTCGCGACGCAATCGGTGGTCGAAGATGGCGAGCGCATCAGCAGCACGCGTATTCGCGCTGCGCTGGAGCAATCGGATTTCGCGCTCGCCGAAGATCTGCTCGGCCGGCCGTATTCGATCAGCGGGCGCGTGATGTTCGGCCAACAGCTCGGCCGCACTATCGGCGTGCCGACGGCGAATCTGAATTTGCGCCGGCTGCGCGCGCCATTGTCGGGCGTCTACGCAGTTGAGATAACAGGGGCGGTGGAAATTAACGGCGCGAGCCCCCATGTATTGCGGGGTGTGGCAAATGTCGGCACGCGCCCGACCATCGGCGATCTGACCAAGGCGATTCTCGAAGTCCACATTTTCGATTTTTCCGGCAATTTGTATCACCGCAATATCAGCGTCGTGTTTCGCAAAAAACTGCGCGATGAAATCAAATTCGACTCGCTCGATCAGTTGAAGCGACAGATCGAAAGCGATATGGCCGCCGGCCGCGATTATTTCCGTATCTAACTGTTTTAATCCCCGACTGAGTTTTTATGACCGATTACAAGCACACGTTAAATTTGCCTGAAACCGAATTTGCGATGAAAGCGAACCTGGCGACACGCGAGCCCGAAACGCTGAAGCGCTGGTACGAGCAAAAGCTGTACGAAACGATTCGGCGCGCGCGCGCCGGCCGCGAAAAATTCATTCTGCATGACGGCCCACCGTACGCGAACGGCGATATTCACATCGGTCACGCGGTCAACAAAATTCTGAAAGACATTATCGTCAAAGCGAAAACGCTGAGCGGGTTCGATGCGCCGTATGTGCCGGGGTGGGATTGCCACGGCTTGCCGATTGAATTGAATGTCGAGAAAAAGCACGGCAAGGCCGGCGCGAAAATCGATGCCGCGACCTTCCGCAATTTCTGTCGTCAATACGCGCAGCAGCAGGTGAATGGTCAGCGCGAGGATTTCAAACGGCTCGGCATCGTCGGCGATTGGGATGCGCCGTATCTGACGATGAATTTCAAATTCGAAGCCGACGAAATTCGCGCGCTCGGCAAAATTGCCGCGAATGGTCATCTGCAAAAAGGTTTCAAGCCGGTGCACTGGTGTCTGGATTGCGCATCCGCACTGGCGGAAGCCGAAGTGGAATATCAAGACAAAACCTCGCCGGCAATCGATGTGGCATTCGCTGCGGTTGATCGTGCGGATTTGTTAAAACGCTTCGGTGTGGATTCGACTATTGAAGGTGAAGCAGCGGTTGCGATATGGACGACGACACCGTGGACATTACCTGCGAATCTCGCGGTGGCGTTGAACGCCGAACTCGATTACGTGCTGGTTCGCTTTAGCCAGGAAAATAAATCGTGGCTGCTTGTGCTTGCCGAAGCGCTCGAAGGCGCGGCGATGAAGCGTTACGGCGTTGATCGTTACGAAATCGTCGGGCGCGCCAAAGGCAATGTGTTAGAGAGCGCGTTGCTGCAACATCCATTTTACGAGCGACAAGTACCGATCATTCTCGGCGATCACGTCACGACCGATGCGGGCACAGGCGCCGTACATACTGCACCGGGTCATGGTCAGGACGACTTTATCGTTGGCAAGAAATACGGTCTTGCGATTTTGAATCCGGTTGGCGCGAACGGTGTGTTCCTGCCGGATACGCCGATTTTCGCCGGTCAGCATGTTTTCAAAGCCAATGACGCGGTGATCGAAACGTTGCGCGAGCGCGGCGCATTACTGCATTACCAGCCGCTGCAACACAGTTATCCGCATTGCTGGCGCCACAAGACGCCGATTATTTTTCGTGCCACGCCGCAGTGGTTTATCAGCATGTCGCAAAACAATTTGCTGAAAGACGCGCTGGCGGCATCGGATAACGTCGAGTGGATGCCGGCGTGGGGTAAAGCGCGTATCGACGGCATGATGCAGGATCGCCCGGACTGGTGTATTTCGCGTCAGCGCACGTGGGGTGTGCCGATTGCACTGTTCGTGCATAAAGAAACAGCGGAATTGCATCCGCGTACGCAGGAGTTAATCGAACAAGTTGCACAGCGCGTCGAGCAGAAAGGCATCGATGCGTGGTTTGAATTGAGTTGCGACCTTTTAGCCAGTGACGAATGGCTCGGTGCCGATGCAGCGCATTACGACAAAGTAAGCGATACGCTCGATGTCTGGTTCGATTCGGGTATTACGCACTTTGCGGTTTTGCAACAACGCAACGAGCTGCAATATCCCGCCGATTTATATCTTGAAGGTTCCGATCAGCATCGCGGCTGGTTTCAATCGTCATTGCTGACGGCAATTGCAATCAATGGCAGCGCGCCGTATCGCGGTGTGCTGACGCACGGTTTTACCGTCGATCAGCAAGGCCGCAAAATGTCGAAATCGCTTGGCAATGTGATCGCGCCACAAGCGGTGATGAAAACACTCGGCGCCGATATTCTGCGGCTATGGGTGGCGGCGACCGATTACCGCAACGAAATGGTCGTGTCGGATGAAATTTTCAAGCGCACGGGCGATTCGTATCGTCGCATTCGCAACACCGCACGTTTTCTGCTCGCGAATTTAAATGGCTTCGATCCGGCGCAGCACGCGGTTCCTTTCGATGAAATGATCGCGCTCGACCGCTGGGCAATCGACGCTGCGTATCGTTTGCAGCAGGAAATTATTTCCGCATACGACGCGTATCAATTCCACCTTGTGTATCAGAAAGTGCATAACTTCTGCGTAACCGAACTGGGCGGCTTTTATCTCGATATTATTAAAGATCGCCAATACACCTGCGGCACGAATAGTTTGCCGCGTCGTTCGGCACAGACCGCGCTGTATCACATCATTGAAGCGCTCGTGCGCTGGATTGCTCCGGTATTGAGCTTTACTGCCGACGAGTTATGGCAAGCCATCCCCGGTAATCAAGAGGCCGGTAAAGAACATCCGGAAAGCAAAACAATCGCACGGCGCGCAGAAACAGTTTTTGTTGCCGAGTGGTACGCGCACCTGCAGTTGCTGCGCGACGGTGAAACGTTTGGCGAAACGTTCTGGCAACAGATCATGGCGGTGAAAGCCGCTGTGAATAAGGTGCTGGAGGCTCAGCGTAAAGACGGCTCGATTGGCGGCACGCTCGAAGCGGAAATTACGTTGTATTGCGACGGCCAACTTGCGCAGCAATTGCAATCGATAGGCGATGAATTGCGGTTCGTGCTCATTACTTCGTCCGCGACGGTGAAGCCATTGACCGATGCGCAAAATGCCGTGGTTACCGACATCGAAGGTTTATCGGTATCGATAGCGAAAACCACAAAGACAAAATGCGCGCGTTGCTGGCATCACACCGCCGACGTTGGCAAATATGTGCAACATCCGGATTTGTGCGGTCGCTGCATAGAAAACGTTGATGGTAACGGCGAGCAGCGTCGTTACGCTTGATTTATTACGGCATTCCGCTTGCCACGCGGGTGCGCTGTCTTAGAGGAAATTGTGTGTTCAGAATCAAAACGCGTCTGCCGATGAATTGGTATCGCCTTGCGCTTATCGTCGTTATTGTCGATCAGTTGACGAAGCGCTGGATTAGCGAATCGTTTCAGTACGGCGAGCAGTTGGAGTTGTTGCCGGTGCTTGATTTAACGCTGGCGCACAACACCGGCGCGGCATTCAGTTTCTTGCATGATGCGGGCGGTTGGCAGCGCTGGTTTTTCGCGGGCATTGCCGGCGTAGTGAGCGTGTTCATCGCCATCTGGATAGCACGATTAAAAGCGAATCAATATTTGCTGCTCGCTGCATTGGCATTGGTGCTCGGTGGTGCGGTCGGTAACTTGATCGATCGAATGCATTTAGGCTACGTGATCGATTTTGTTTCGGTCCATTGGGGCGACCATTATTTTCCGGCGTTCAATGTTGCCGACTCTGCAATTACGGTCGGCGCGATATTGATGGTGCTCGATATGTATCTCAATCCTCAGCACCATAATTCTTCGCCGAGCGAGGAAGCGAAATGAGCGATCTCGTCATCGGGCAAGGTACGCGCGTCACCTTGCATTTTTCGCTGCGTTTGGAAAACGGCGATGTAATTGATTCGACGTTCGAAAAAAAACCTGCGGCATTTACCGTTGGCGATGGCAGTTTGCTGCCAGGATTCGAGCGAAAATTATTTGGTTTGAAAAAGGGCTCACGGCAAAAGTTTGTTGTATCGCCGGAAGACGCTTTTGGTCAGCCGAATCCGAACAATGTGCAATATTTCAAGCGCTCACAATTCGATGCGGCATTGGAACTGCACGAAGGTTTGGTGATTTCATTTGCCGATGCGGCCAATTCCGAATTGCCCGGCGTGGTAAGTCGCTTCGACGACAATGAAGTAGTGGTTGATTTCAATCATCCGCTGGCAGGGCGCACGATTACTTTCGAAGTCGATATTCTCGATGTGGTGAACGCATGAGCGAACAGTTGCCGATCAAACTTGCCAACCCGCGCGGATTTTGCGCAGGTGTCGATCGCGCTATCGAAATCGTCAATCGCGCGCTCGATGTTTTCGGAGCGCCGATTTATGTGCGCCACGAAGTCGTGCACAACAAATTCGTCGTCGATAATTTACGCGAGCGTGGCGCAGTATTTGTCGACGAGCTCGATGAAGTACCGGACGGCCGTATTGTTATTTTCAGCGCGCACGGCGTATCGCAGGCGGTGCGAGTCGAAGCCGATCGTCGCGGCTTAAAAGTATTCGACGCGACGTGCCCGCTCGTCACCAAAGTGCATATGGAAGTGACGCGTTACAGTCGCGCCGGTCAGGAATGCATTTTGATCGGGCACAAAGGTCATCCCGAAGTCGAAGGTACGATGGGTCAGTACGATCGTGCACAAGGTGGCGACATTTATCTGGTCGAAGATATCGATCAGGTTGCCACGCTGCAGGTACGAAATCCGAAATCGTTGTTTTACGTCACGCAGACCACGTTGTCGGTTGATGACACCGCGCAAATCATTGATGCATTGCGTGCGAAATTTCCACACATCGACGGCCCGCGCAAAGACGATATTTGCTACGCCACACAGAATCGCCAGGACGCGGTTAAATCACTCGCACAAGAATGCGATCTCGTTCTCGTCGTCGGCTCACCCAACAGCTCCAACTCGAACCGCCTGCGCGAACTCGCCGTACGCATCGGCGCCGAAGCGCATCTGATCGACTCCGCGGCCGATATCGATCCATCCTGGTTGAACAATAAAAAACAAATCGGCATCACCGCTGGTGCCTCCGCCCCCGAAATCCTCGTCAAACAAGTCATCGACCGCCTGCAACAACTCGGCGCCACCGCTCCTATCGAAGCGGCAGGGATTGAAGAAAGCATCACGTTTTCTTTGCCGCGGGAGTTGCGGGTGGTT
>CAMLJR010000037.1 GCA_946480345.1 uncultured Spongiibacteraceae bacterium | reverse complement strand
CGGTCGCCATCATCATGTATTTCAATATGTCTCGGCGGTTCATACGGGATCCTCAGGCGAGATTGTTTTATATCGTTGCGCACGATAACGCGCGCAACGATTCTCAATAATTAACCTTTAATTAACACATCACCATTTACAGCAGTTCGGCCAACGCGATCCCGCCACCAGATGAATAGGAAAATCGGCAGCAAGATGACAGGGATGATTGCGACGGTTCGGAAAGATTCGATCGAGGCATAACGCAATACCGCATCGAGCTGCTCGGGTGCCAACTGGGCAAATTTTTCTAAACCGCCAGCGGCTTCAAGCTTCGCCTGATCGAACACAGAACCCAGTTTCGGCAATACATATTGAATCGAAATACCGCCCGCGAAACCGATCAGCCCCATAAATAGCGCGCCGCCGCGAGGGAAACGCTCCGCCACCGAAGCAACCATCGTGGGGTAGAAATAGCAGACGCCTATGCCCCAAACCGTTGCCGCCAAAAATGCCGTTACCGGAGAATTCGCAAAGCTCAGCCCATAAAGACCGATCGCCGCGAATACAGCACCAATCGACAGCAAGCCGACTGATGAAAAGCGTTTAACCAACGGGCCGGCGAAAAACCGCATGACGAACATCAGTGCGCTCACATACACAAGCAACAAAATGCCAGGCATGCCGACTACGCGAGAAAGCACCAGATCCACCCACTGACCGGGCGCGAGTTCGGACGCAACCGTCAGCATCATGCAGACGAACCAGACATAAAACATCGGCTGACGCCCGAGCTCACGAAACATATCGCCGTAGCTGAAGCCACTCGCAACGCGTTCGGTAACCGGAAAATCCGTTGTCAGCGCAAGATATCCCAGCAAAAGCGCAGGAATGATCAGCATCAGCAAATTGATCTGCCACGGCACACTGAATGCGCCGAACACCAGTCCCAGCAATCCACCCACCACGATGCCTGCCGGCCACCAAGCATGCAGAATGTTCAGGCGGTGCGCTTTTTCTTCGGGGTAAATGGCTGTCACCATCGGATTGCTGCTGGCTTCAACTGCGCCCCAACTCAGGCCGGTCAGCAATAATCCGCTCAGCACCAACGGGTACGTGATATCGCCCAATGGCAAGTACGAAGCGAGCAGGACCAAAGCGCTGCCCACGATAAAAGACGCGGCGGAAAACACCAGCATGCGTCGAGCGCCGATTAAATCCACCAGTGCGCTGCCGAACAACAATGTCAGCGCAAAACCGGTAAATGTGATGCCCAAAGCCTGCCCGACCATGCTCGCCGAATTGGCGAGGTCAAGCCGGTCGAACATCTCTCGCTGCAAAGAGCCGGCGATGTTCGCGCGGACGGCGAACCCCAGCCCCACCATAAACAGCGAAAGATTCGCTGCAAAAAACAGACGTTTACGATTCAGCATTGCATGATCGGTCGCCATACGGCCTCCATGTGATCGTTATGATTATTGTTCGGTGAATTCTTACAAATTCACCGACGCAGCTTTAGCGCGCTTACAGCCAACGCTAGTTGTCCATACCAAAAGATTTATTTTTCTAAACCCAACACTTGACGATTGAGCGCGCTGTTCGTCTCGACACGTGCGAAATCGTCGAATGCGCGCTCGGGTCTGCGAATCAAATGACGACGAATAAACTCCGCGCCTTCGCGTGCGCCGTCTTCCGGATGCTTCAAACAACATTCCCATTCGAGCACGGCCCAGCCGCTGTAATCGTACTGGGTAAGGCGACTGAAAATTCCGGTGAAATCGACCTGGCCATCACCGAGCGAACGGAAACGTCCGGCACGATCGATCCAGTTTTGATAACCACCATAAACGCCGCTGCGACCGTTCTTATTGAATTCGGCATCTTTCACATGGAACGCTTTGATGCGCTCGTGATAAATATCGATGAACGCCAAATAATCGAGATGCTGAAGCAGAAAGTGGCTTGGATCGAACAAAATATTCGCGCGCTGATGTTGATTCACTTCGTCGAGGAAACGCTCGAACGTCACACCATCGTGCAAATCTTCGCTGGGATGTAATTCGAAACAGACATCGACGCCGTTTTCATCGAACGCGTTGAGAATCGGCAGCCAGCGTTTGCCAAGCTCAGCGAATCCTTCTTCAACGAGACCGGCCGGACGTTGTGGCCACGGATATGCCACCTGCCACAAAAAACTACCGGAAAATGTTGCGTGCGCTTTCAAACCGAGATTGCCGCTCGCTTTCGCCGCGTATATCAGTTGTTCGGTCGCCCATTGAGTGCGGGCATTGTAGTTACCGCGCAATTCCGGCGGCGCAAAGCCATCGAACAAACGATCGTACGCGGGATGTACCGCGACCAACTGGCCCTGTAAATGCGTCGACAGCTCGGTAATTTCAACACCGCGCTGCGCGAGCTGGCCTTTTAAATCGTCGCAATAGGTTTTGCTTTCGGCGGCTTTTTTCAGATCGATGAATGGACCGATGGTCGGCACCTGAATGCCGCGATAGCCAAGACCGGCCGCCCACTCGCCCATGCTGTTCAAGGTATTGAACGGTGGAGTATCGCCCGCGAACTGTGCGAGAAAAATAGCTGGACCTTTAATCATTGAAAACGCTCCGTGAAATACTTCAGATCGTTGGATAAGCAGACCATTTCTGTGTGCCCGCGCTGTTAGCCACAACGGTTTCGATAAAAGCCATACCGCGCACACCGGCATCGATACCCGGACATTGCGCCATTACTTCGCCAAATGGTTTGCCGCCATTTAATTCGCGCAGTGCTTTGATAAAGTCGCCGTAAATATTTGCGAATGCTTCGAGATAGCCTTCAGGATGCCCGGAAGGTGTACGCGATGCTGCGCGTGCTGCGTCGGATAATTGCACAGAGCTCGTACGCAACAATTGCTTGGGCGCATCCGCGTGCAGTAACCACAATGAATTCGGTTCTTCCTGCGCCCAGCGCAAGCCACCTTTTTCACCGTAAACGCGGAGCGTCAGATTGTTTTCTTCGCCGCAGCATATTTGACTCGCCTGCAATAAACCACGTGCACCATTATCAAAACGCAACAATACGCTGCCGTCATCATCGAGCCTGCGATCCGGCACGAAAATATTAAGGTCCGCACTTAGCTCGGTAATCGATAGGCCCGTGACGAACTCGGCCAAATTGGCTGCATGCACACCGATATCGCCCATACAGCCGCTGATGCCGGAGCGCGCTGGATCGACACGCCACTCCGCCTGCTTATTACCCTCCTGATTCGCAGACAACCATCCCTGCGAATAATCGACGAGGATCTTGCGAATTTTTCCCAACTGGCCGCTGGCAACACGCTCGCGCGCTTCGCGCACCATCGGATAGCCGGTATAGGTATGCGTCAATCCGTACAAAACATCGCGGCCTCGCAATGCTTCGCGCAAACGAAGACATTCATCAAGATTCAGCGTTGCCGGTTTGTCGGAGACGACGTGAAAGCCATGTTCGATCGCAGCCATCGCAACCGGAAAATGCAAATGATTCGGTGTGACAATCGCGACAAAATCCATGCGCTGATCGGCTGGAAGTTCGCGTTCTTTTTTCATCATTTCGTGAAAATCGGCATAAACACGGGATGCCGGCAGAAATAAAGCCGCACCGCTGCGAGCTGCGCGCTGGGGGTCGCTGCTCAACGCCGCGCAAACGAGTTCGATCTGCCCATCCAGCGCGGCCGCCCAACGGTGTACAGCGCCGATAAATGCGCCTTCGCCACCACCAACCATGCCCATTCGAAGTTTTCGCGTTGACGCCACCATTTGCCTCCTTCCGCCCCATTTTTTTCGAGCGCGGGAATGTAAACGTTTACAGGTAGTTACACAAGTTACGCAAATTTAAATAATCCATTTTTAATCGATTCAGACTTTAATTACGCAATATTCCCCGCTGGGGAAACCTGCGCAGCCGCAACATCGCGCCGCTTCAGCAGGCTTTCGGTGGAGCTACGCAGCACCAGCTCATGACCGAGAATGACCTGCCCGACTTTTTCGCTCTTATTCGCGAGCTTCGCAATCATTTTTTTCATTGCCGCCCGACCGATTTCGCGACGCGGCTGGTGAATTGTCGTTAACGGCGGCTCAACATACTGCGCAAATTCGATATCGTCGAATCCAATAACCGATATATCGTCGGGTATGCGAAGCCCACGCCCCCGCAACACCTTGATAGCGCCAATGGCCATCGTGTCGTTGGCAGCGAAGATTGCACTGAAGGTTAGGTTTTCCTGAAAAATTTCGAGCGCGACCTGTTCCCCCGAAGCGAGCGAAAAATCGCCCCGTCGCACCAAGCGCGGATCGTATTCGACGCCGGCGTTCTTTAACGCATTGCGATAGCCGCGTAATCGATCCTTCGATAACGGCGTATGGGCCGGACCGTTGATGAAAATAATGCGCCGGTGGCCGAGACTTAATAAATGTTCGGTTGCAGTTTCCGCAGCAGCAATATTGTCGATGCTGACAGAGGACACTGAGGCATCGTGTAAATATTCGCACGCCATCACGATGGGAATGCGCTTGCCATTTAATTCCGGAATATCCGGCAACGTGTGTCCTAACGAAATCACACCGTCGACTTGGCGCTGACGCACCGCCTGCAAATATTGCTGCTCGCGTTCCGCCTGATTCTGAGTGTCGCCGATCAGCAAACGATAATGATGATGTTGGGCTACCTCTTCCAACCCCTGAATGATCAACGAATAAAACGGATTACCGACATCGGGCAACAGCACCAGAATTGTTTGGGTGCGCTGCATACGAAAGCTGCGCGCCAACGCATTTCGCACATAACCGATGCGCTGAATTGCCTCCTCGACTTTGCGGCGCGTCTCTTCGGTTACCTTCTCGGGTTCGGCAAGCGTTCGCGAGACGGTGGCAGTGGACACTCCGGCAATGCGAGCAACGTCTTTTATCGAGCTCATCTTTTATCTTTTTACTCACAGATCTTTTGAGGAGGGAGAAACGCGCGACATTGTACACGGCGAAATAGCTGTAATCGTTTACACGATACGCGCTCAGCTGATACATTGTTAAGCCCCGCAAATAACGGCTTAATATTCCGCGTCCAGATCGCCCCATAATTAATTTCACCTGGTGACTTACCCATGAAAAAGTGGATCGTACGAATTCTGATTGCCCTGGTTGTCCTCGCCGCTGCAGCGGGTGGCTGGTACTACAAAACAATGCGCGAACTGGGCTTCTTCCGTACACCGGTTTATGAAACCGCGCGTCCCGATGTGCCGGCGCTTTCACATCCTGCGGTGCTGGTATTTTCTAAGACCAATGGCTTCATCCATAAAGATGCCATTCCTGCTTCAACCGCAATGCTCGAACAGCTCGCCAAACAAAATGGCTGGTCCACCTATTTCACCGGCAGCGGCGCTGTTCACAACGCCGAAGATCTCGCCAAATTCGATGTGATCGTCTGGAACAACGTGAGTGGTGACGTGTTGACTCCGGAGCAACGCACCGCCCTGCAAAACTATTTGCAAAACGGTGGCGGTTTCGTCGGCATTCATGCGACTGGCGGCGATACCAGTTACGAATGGGCATGGCATCCCGAAACATTAATCGCCGCGCAATTTATCGGCCATCCGATGAACCCCCAATATCAAACCGCCACCATTCGTATCGAAGATAAAAATGATCCGATTATGCAGGGCCTCGGCGATACTTGGGCACGCGAAGATGAATGGTATTCATTCGCTCACAGCCCACGCGGTAAGGGCGTGCATGTGCTCGCGACACTCGACGAGAGTACCTACAGTCCAAAAATGTTCGGCAAATCGATTGCGATGGGCGCAGATCATCCGATCATCTGGAAACACTGCATCAAAAACGGCCGCGTATTTTATTCCGCACTCGGACACACCGCAGAGTCTTACAGCGAGCCGAAACACCAGGCAGTGATCATGCACGCCATTGCATGGGGCGCCGGGCTGGAAGGCGACAAATGTGTCGATGGCAAATTGACCCAAGAGTAATTCGCAACACGCATTTATCGATTCGAGGTTTACTTGGACATTGTAATTTTTGGCGGTAGCGGCGATTTGTCGCTGCGTAAACTACTCCCTGCGTTGTTTCAACTGACAGCGGAAAAACACACCAAGCAAGTTCGTCGCATTCTGTGTTGCGGCCGCGATCAAAAATCCGATGAGGATTTTCGCTCGCGCGTCGCAGAGAGTCTGCGCAAGCACAAAACATTTCTAAGCGATCAGCAACTGCAGGATTTCCTGCAGTTGGTTTTTTATGTCGCTATCGATGTCTATAAAGCAGATAGCTTCCCTGCGCTGAAAACTGCGTTGACCGATTACGACGCCACACCGAAATTATTTTATCTCGCGACACCGCCGGAGTTATTCGGACCGATCTGCCATCAATTGGCACAGCGGCAGTTAATTCCGCAAGGATCTCGCGTGGTGCTGGAAAAACCGATCGGCAGCGATCTTGAAAGCTGCCGTGCGATCAACACCGAAGTGGCTGAAGCATTCGAAGAATCATCGATTTTTCGTATCGATCATTACCTCGGCAAAGAGACCGTGCAGAATTTGATTGCGCTGCGCTTCGGCAATTCGTTGCTCGGTCCGGTGTGGAATAATCAATATATCAGCCACGTGCAAATCACGGTTGCGGAAACCGTCGGCATTGAAGGGCGCACCAGCTACTACACGAAATTCGGCGCGTTCAAGGACATGGTGCAAAACCATTTACTGCAACTGTTATGTCTCGTTGCGATGGAGCCGCCAAACAGTCTGCAAGCCGATGCAATTCGCGACGAAAAAGTAAAAGTGCTACGCGCCCTTGCGCCGTTCACCTCGGAAACCGCATCGCTGCATACAGTACGGGGCCAATATCGCGAAGGCATCATTCAGGGTGAAAAGGTCGCGGCGTATGCGCAGGAAGTCACTGCGCTCGAAGATCAAAATACTGAAACGTTTGTCGCACTGCGCACTACGGTGAATAACTGGCGCTGGGCTGGTGTACCGTTTTATCTGCGTACCGGCAAACGCATGACGCGGCGTTTTTCCGAAATTGTTATCGAGTTCAAACCACAGCCATTTTCGATTTTTCCGCATCGCCCTGGTGAGCAGACTAACAACCGTTTGTTGATACGTTTACAGCCTGAAGAAAACATCACGCTGTCGATGCTGCACAAGAAGCCTGAACTGTCGCCAAAGATGCTGTTGCAGCCGGTAGAGCTCGACCTGACCGCCTCCCGTCGCGAAAGCAAAACCGGTAGTTACGATGCGTATGTGCGCTTGTTGCTCGATGTGATCAATAACAATCAAACACTGTTCATGCGCCGCGATGAAGTCGAAACCGCATGGTCGTGGGCCGATGGCTTGATCGCTGCGTGGCGCGAAATGCAAACGCCACCGCTGCCCTATCTTGCAGGCAGCATGGGACCGGATGCATCGATCAATCTTGTCGGCCGCGACGATGTCACCTGGTTTCTGAGCTGATCGATTCCGATATTCATTTTCAAAACTAATCAGTAGAAAAAATGCATCCAACATTGCTTGCCGTCACCGATCGCATTCGTCAGCGCAGCGTCGATACTCGCCGCGCCTATCTCGAAAAATGTCAGCGCATGCGCGATAAAGGACCCACGCGGCATCACTTATCGTGCAGTAATTTCGCACACGCGATCGCGGGTTGCAGCGCATCCGATAAGCAGACACTGCGCTTCAGCGACGCCAGCAACATTGCAATTGTGTCGGCATACAACGACATGCTGTCTGCGCATCAACCGTATCGCGATTACCCGCAACTGATTCAGCAAACAATTGCAGCGCTCGGCAGCACCGCGCAATTTGCCGGCGGCGTGCCCGCGATGTGCGATGGCATTACGCAAGGCAATGCCGGCATGGAACTCAGCCTGTTCAGCCGCGATGTGATTGCGATGGCAACCGCTGTTGCGCTCACGCACAACGCATTCGACGGCATGCTGCTGCTCGGTATCTGCGACAAGATCGTGCCGGGATTATTGCTCGGTGCATTGTCTTTCGGTCATTTACCTGCAGTGTTCGTCCCGGCCGGACCAATGCCGAGTGGGTTGTCGAATGCTGAAAAAGTGCGGTTGCGGCAGGAATATGCAGCGGGCCGTGTCGGCGCCGATGTGCTGATGGATGTCGAAACCAAGTCCTATCACAGCCCTGGCACCTGCACATTTTACGGCACCGCGAATAGCAATCAGGTATTGCTCGAATTCATGGGCCTGATGTTGCCGGGATCGGCATTCGTCAATCCAGGTACCGAACTGCGCGATGCGTTGACACGAAAAGCCGCGCAGCGCGTTACGCAGATTACCGCCCTTGGCAATGACTATCGCCCGCTGAGTGAAATTGTCGATGAGCGCGCGATCGTCAACGCAATCGTCGGCCTGATGGCCACCGGCGGCTCGACCAATCACACGATGCATTGGATAGCTATTGCACGCGCAGCCGGCATCATTGTCGATTGGAATGATTTCGCCGATTTATCAGCGATCACACCACTGCTTGCGAACATTTATCCGAACGGCTCAGCCGATATCAATACATTCCACGACGCGGGCGGCACCACCGCGGTAATGCGCGAGCTCATCGAAGGCGGTTTGTTGCACGCCGATGCCAATGCAATTGTGGGCGAAGGCTTACAGGCTTACACCACTGTGCCGACACTGGAAAACGCAGCGCTGCAATGGCACCCGGCCCCATCACTTTCGGCTGCCAGCGATGTGCTACGACCGCTCGCCACACCGTTTGCTAACGAAGGCGGCTTGAAAACATTGAATGGCAATCTCGGCCGTAGCGTCATAAAAATCTCGGCATTGAAAGCGCAATATCGCGTCGTTGAAGCGCCGGTGCAGGTATTTCATAGCCAGGAAGATTTCTTTGCTGCATTTCAACGCGGCGAACTCGATCGCGATGTGATTGTGGTGGTGCGCTATCAAGGTCCGAAAGCGAACGGCATGCCCGAGTTGCACAAATTAATTCCGTATCTCGCGCTCTTGCAGGACAAAGGCTTCCATGTCGCGCTCGTGACGGATGGTCGCTTGTCCGGCGCATCCGGCAAAGTACCGGCCGCGATTCATGTTTCGCCAGAAGCAGCGATTGGTGGTCCGTTGGCAAAAGTGCGCAATGGCGATGTATTGCGCCTGGACGCAACAAATGGCACGTTGTCAGTGTTGATCGACGATGACGAGTTCGCGCGACGCGAAGTGGCCAGCAGCGATCTCGAAGATTATCAAAGTGGATTCGGGCGCGAATTGTTTGCCCCGTTCCGCGCTGCAGCAGGCGGTGCGGAAGATGGCGCGAGCATCTGGAGTTTCTGATGGACACTACTCACGCATTAGTAGGCGATATCGGCGGAACGAACTGCCGTTTGGCGCTCGCGCGCGACGGCGAGCTGATTCGCGAATCGATCCATACCTATGCCGTCAGCCAATTTCCAACACTCACTGCGGCAGCGGAAAATTATCTGCAACAGCACAACGCAAACGTCCATAGCGCGTGCCTCGCCATTGCCGGTCCAGTCGGTGGCGATTGGGTTCAGTTTACGAATGCACCATGGAAATTTTCGATCGAGGCGACCCGTGCGGAACTCGGTTTGCAGCGCCTGCAGATCATCAACGATTTTGAAGCGGTCGGATTATCGCTGCCGCATCTGCGTCAAGAGCAATTGCGGAAGATCGGCGGCGGCGAAATTCAAGCCGGCCAACCGAAGGTCGCTCTAGGCCCGGGTACCGGCTACGGCGCAACCCATGTCATCCAACACGGCAGCGAATTCATCGCGATTCCCACCGAAGGCGGCCATATTTCCGTGGCCCCCAGCACGCAACTCGAAATCGATTTATTCGCCTGGGCGTTACGGCAAAACCTGCAGATTACCTGCGAACAATTTTTATCGGGACCCGGCTTAAAAACATTGCATCGCGGTTTGTATGCGCTTAAAGCCCAGAATGATCTGGCCGCACTCGAAGCAATAACTGCAGCCGATGTGCAAGTACGTGGTGTTGATGGTAGCGATCCGATCTGTTCCGAGGCGCTGAATCTATTTTGCGAATTGCTGGGCACCGCCGCTCGCGATCAAGCGCTGGGGACTTTGGCGCTCGGCGGCGTCTATATCGCTGGTGGCATTGTGCAACGTTTCATTCCCTTCCTGCGTGCCAGCAAATTCCGCGAGCGCTTCGAAAACAGCGCGACGATGCGGGCAATTCTCGAAAAAATTCCAGTGTATGTGATTACCGAGGAAAATCCGGGGTTGGTTGGTGCCGCGGCGGTCACTCGTCAACACTGATTATCGATAAACATCGACAAATGCTTGGCGAGACGCATTTCGTGTCTCGCACTCACCCTCGAACTACCCGATCGCCCCCCTATTCTTCTTCAAGAATCGATTGCTTGGCTGTGCCGACGCGATTTTGTTCTGTGTTGATTAAACGATGTAAACGTTTACGAGGCGAAAAAAAAGGACGGTCAAATGACCGTCCTTTGGGTGCAGCGCAGAGGAGTCTCGCTACAAAACTGGTGTGACGTGAGGCACTAATAGCCCGAAAACAAACACCGTCACGAATGTCGTCAATGTAAACGTTTACCGCCGACATTAAAAGGCTGAATCCAGCCTTTTTTTGCGCACTTCTTTTCTACGGAATCAAACGATACCGCTGCTCGAACCACCCTTCGCCGGGCGTGCTTCGGCGCACGCGTCGCGATAACCGCTAGCCCGATAAGTAGCAATTGGATCGATCGCTGCGCCCTTCTGCAAACGCGCTTTCGCCAAAATTGGACTCACATCGGTGATAAACGCCTTTTTCAGGGTTTGTGCCGACATCAGCACATCGGTGCTGTCTTGGTACGCAGCCAGCGCATCTCGATCGACAATCAATGCCTGGGCATAAGCGCGCTGAATTTCGATGGCACTGGTGATCAGGCTTTCGATCGGATCGGTTACGTTATGCGATTGATCGAGCATATGGGCCGGCTCAACCGTCGGCGCTTTACGCCATTCGGCATCGACCAGTTCGTTAAATATCAAAAACAGCCGGAACGGATCGATTGAGCCGGTATCGAGATCGTCGTCACCGTATTTCGAATCATTAAAATGGAAGCCGCCGAGTTTCTGCGCATGGATCAGTCGCGCAACGATCATTTCAATATTCACGTTCGGCGCATGATGACCGAGGTCAACCAGGCAGAAGGCTTTCGGGCCGAGCGTTTGCGCGGCGAGCAGCGAGCTGCCCCAATCCTGAATTACAGTTGCATAAAACGCCGGCTCGTAAAATTTATGTTCGAGCAGCATTTTCCAGTTATCGGGCAACGCCTTATAAATCGCAGCAGCCGATTCGAGATAACGCTCATAGGCGCGTACGAAATTTTGCTGGCCCGGGAAATTCGCGCCATCGCCGATCCACACTGTCAGCGCATCCGAGCCGAGAATCTCGCCGGCGCGAATACAGTCGATATTGTGGGCGATGGCTTGTTCGCGCACCGCGCCATCGATATGCGTGAGACTGCCGTATTTATATGACAGCTTTTGATTTGTCTGATCTTGAAACGTGTTCGAATTCACTGCAGAAAACGTCAAACCGCGTTCGTTCGCGTAGCTTTTCAGCCCTTTCAGATCGTCGGTGTAGTCCCACGGAAAATGCAGTGATACCGGCGACGTAGAGCCGGACAATTGGTTTACAACCGCGCAATCGTCCATTTTCTCGAACACATTGCGAGGCTCGCCACGACCGGGAAAGCGCGCGAAGCGAGTGCCGCCCGTGCCCACACCCCATGAGGGCACCGCAACTTCGAATTGCGCAACCGCTGCGGTAATTTTTTCGATATCAATGCCGCGCCGATTCAGCTGTTGTGCGAGTGCATCGTAATCCGCATCGAGCGCCGAGCTATTAGTCGCGTTATTGCGGGCGAGAAGATCTGGAGAAATCATTTTTTTCATATCGCACCTCAGCGCGTGAATGCGCCGGCGTGGCCGGCATCTACGTTCAATACATTGCCGGTAGATTTCGCCGACTCCTCGGTCGCAAAAAACACTACGGCCTTCGCGATGTCTTCAGGCAGCACATCACGCTTCAACAAACTGCGCGCGCGGTAATGCGCCTGCAGCTCACTCGGATCGATGTTGTACGCGGCGGCACGCTCCTTCTGCCATTCGCCATCCCAAATGCGTGAACCGCGCAATACCGCGTCGGGATTGATTGCGTTGACGCGAATGCCGTGCGCGCCGCCTTCCAGCGCAAGTACACGCATCAATTGCAGCTCAGCTGCTTTTGCTGAGCCGTACGCTGCGGTATTTGGCGACGCAGAAATTGCATTTTTCGACGCGATGAAAATGATCGAACCGCCGAGCGCTTTCATACGCTTGAACGCTTCACGTGCCGTGAGGAAATAACCTTCCACCAACACACCATAGTTTTTACGCCACAATTCGATCGTGGTCTCTTCGATTGACGCCGCCGAGGCGATGCCAGCATTCGCGACCATAATGTCGACGCCGCCAAATTCAAGCGTAGTCGCTGCGAAGGAATTGATTACCGCTTGTTCGTCAGTGACATCGACAACGGCACTGCGGACGTTATCGGCGCCGAATTGTTTCGCAAAGCCCGTATGTACTTCTTCGAGCATTTTTGCGTCGCGATCGACCAGCATCACTACGGCGCCCGCAGCGAGCAGGTGCGCGCTGGTCGCCGCGCCGATACCGCCGGCTGCGCCCGTCACATAGGCGATGCGACCGGTTAAGGGTTTAGGTGGCGGCATGCGCTTCAGCTTCGCTTCTTCGAGCAGCCAGTATTCAATATCGAATGCCTCCTGCTCATCGAGACCGACGTAACGGCTGACTGTTTCGGCGCCGCGCATCACGTTAATGGCGTTGATGTAGAACTCGGCTGCAATCCGCGCCGTCGCGGCATCTTTCGCAAACGTCACCATGCCGATACCCGGAATTAACGTCACGATCGGATTAGGATCGCGCAACGCCGGGCTGTTGTGATGTTTGCAGCGCTCGTAGTACGCGGTGTATTCGGCGCGATACGCCGAAACGGCAGCGGTAATGGCAGCGTCATCGGCATCGGCAGCAATCACCAGCGGGCGAATTTTCGTGCGGAGGAAGTGGTCTGGGCACGAAGTGCCAACCGCCGCCAACTCATCAACGCGCTCGGAATTAACGAACTCAAGCACGACCGCATCGTCGCGGAAATAACCTATTTTCGGTGCGCCGCTATTGATTGCCGCACGCACGCGCGGCAACAGATTGGCGGCTTGTGCACGGCGCTCGTCGGCGCTGGGCGAGGAAACTTTCGTGGCGCCGAAAATTTTGCGATCGCCGCGCGCTTCGTTCAGATATTGCGCAGCCTTTGCCACCATTTGCAGCGAGGCTTCATAGCATTCTTTAGCGGTTTCACCCCACGCGAACATGCCGTGACCGGCGAGAATCAGGCCTTTAATACCTGGGCGTTTTTGCACAGCATCGCGCAGATCGAGCGCGAGCTGGAAACCTGGACGACGCCATGGCAACCAGCCGATTTCATCGCCATAGATTTTTTGGGTCAGCGCTTCGCTATCGGCAGCTGCGGCGATGGCAATGACGGCATCGGGATGAATATGATCGATGTGCTTAAACGGCAGATAACCGTGCAACGGCGTATCGATACTTGCGGCGCGCGGATTCAGATTAAACGTGCAATGCGACTGTAGGCCGACCATTTCATCTTCTTCGGCCGGGCCGCGATACAGCTTTTCGAGCTGCAACAAGCGATCGAGGTAGAGCGTCGCGAAGCCATCCAGTTTCATCGAACCGATATCGCCGCCCGAGCCTTTCACCCACAACACATCGACCGGTTGCCCGGTCAGCGGATCGGTTTCGCGAATCTTGGCGGAAGTGTTGCCGCCGCCAAAGTTAGTCAGGGCAAGATCGGAACCCAGCAGATTCGATCGATACAACAACAAACCAGCTTCATCAAGGTTCGCCGCAGTGTCGGCGTTCCAGCGATTTTCGGGGACTTTAAACATGGATTCTGCACTCACTAACGGATACCTCTAGGATGCGGTTTGAATCTCGTCGTAAGCGGTATATTGCGCGTCGAGAGTTCTTTTTTCATTACTGGCTACGAGTGGTCATTATTAAATACGAATGATACCATTCGATCACAATCGCTCAATATAAATCAAGTTAGATCGCCTGAAAATGAGTCAAACGACCACTGCTAACGCCGTTGCCATTGTGGATCTGGGCAAGACCCGCGCGAAAGTTTCCGTTTTTTCCAAGCGTGGCGAAGTACTCGCGACACTGGATGCCCCGTCGAGCCAATTTGCCAGCACTGCCGGCACGCTGAATATTGAAGGCATCGGCGAATGGTGTGACAACGCTCTGGTTTCGCTATATGAGCGCTTTCCATTCGCGCATTTAATTCCGGTAACGCATGGGGCTACTGCCGTCATCGTCGATCGCAACAACAATCCCGGACCAGTACAGGATTATGAAGCGCCCATTGATGCCGCGGTTTCAGCACAATACGACGACCAGCGCCCATTGTTTAACGAAACCGGATCACCCGCGCTGCCACTGGGCCTCAATCTCGGTCGGCAATTATTCGCACAGCAACACGAATATCCGGAGCGATTCGCGCAAGCGAAAATGGTTTTGACGTATCCGCAATATTGGGTATGGCGCTGGTCCGGCGCGCTCGGTAGCGACGCCAGCTCGCTCGGCTGCCACACCGATTTATGGAATCCGCTCAAAGGCGACTGGTCAAGCCTGTCTGTGCGAAATGGTTGGGATAAAAAATTCCCGGCATTAATTAATGCCGGCGCAGTTGCCGCCACGATCGATAAAACATTCGCACGCAAACTCGATCCGAACGGTGGTGCCGATGCAATTAGCGTCCACTGGGGAATTCATGACTCGAACGCCGCGCTCGCCGCATTTATCGGCAACGATGAACCCTTTACGTTGCTATCGACAGGCACGTGGCTTGTTGCATTTGCGGTGGGTGCGCAACCGCTGGAGCTCGATGCCGCGCGCGATACGTTATGGAATGTCGATGTCAAAAATCGGCCGGTCGCTTCAGCGCGCTTCATGGCCGGACGCGAACGCGAAGCAGTGGCCGATTCGCTGCCCGCTGCCAGCATCGAAGCACTGCAGCATTTATTGCTTAGCGACAATCCTCTGGTACTGCCCTCCTTTGCTCCAGGCGGTCCATTCCCAAATCTAACCGGCAAGCTTAGCGACGATAAAGAGGCGAACAATGAAGCCCGCGCCGCTATGGCTTCGCTTTATCTCGCATTGATGATCGATACCTCGCTCGACTTGATCGACAGTACCGGCACATTGATTGTCGAAGGTCCACTCGCGAAGGATGAAGCGGCCTTAGCCGCGCTAGCTGCACTGCGACCGCAACAGTCCCTACAAGCAACGACCGCGAATTGCGTTGCGCATGGCGCCGCGCGCGTAACGCTTGGCAATAACTGCATAGCATCACCAGCCACGCGCTCGATTACGCTGAATAATGAGCTAATCGCCCCGCTCGATGCTTGCCGCGAGCAGTGGCATCGACGTATTCATGAAACCACCCTTTCGAAAAAATGAAAAAGCCAACCGAGAAGAAAATCTGATGAGCCTGTCCCGCGTTTTCAAAATTGACGACTTACGCAATCTCGCTCGCGCGAATCTACCGCGCATGGTGTTCGACTATATCGATGGCGGCGCGGACGATGAAATCACGCTGCGAGACAATTGCGCGCGCTTTAAGGAATACAAATTATTGTGGAATTCGCTGTGCGATATTTCCGCTATTTCCACAACGACCAAGGTAATGGGAACCGAAACGAAACTGCCGTTCGTCATTTGCCCCACCGCCACCTCGCGATTGTTTAATCCGGTGGCCGGTGAGCGCGCCGTTGCAAAAGCAGCGCAGGACGCAGGCATGATTTATTCGTTATCCACGCTCGCCACAACCACCATCGAAGATGTCGCGAAAGTGCATACCGGTCCGAAGTGGTTTCAAATTTATGTTTGGAAAGATCGTGGCCTTGTGCGTGAAATGCTCGCGCGCGCAAAAGCGGCTGGTTTTACTGCCGCTGTGTTAACTGTCGATGTACCGGTTGCCGGCAATCGTCAGCGCGATCATTACAACGACTTCACCATTCCGCCGAAAATCACTCCACGCACTGCAGCGCAGGCGCTTGCTTGCCCTGGCTATCTCGCAAAACTCTGGACGACGCCAGCGGTCCGTCCGGAAAATGTCGTGCATGCGGTGCCCTCTATCGGCAGCGGCATGATTGAGTTTTTGAATAGTCAGCTCGATCACACACTGACGTGGAAAGACGCGAACTGGATGCTCGACGCATGGGATGGCGAATTCGCTTTTAAAGGTATTACTACCCCCGCCGACGCGAAACGCTGCGTCGATATAGGCGCTACAGGTGTGTGGGTTTCGAACCACGGCGGCCGCCAGCTCGATACATCACCCGCAACCATTGATGTGCTCGATGCCGTCGTACAAGCGGTAGGTGATCGCGCCGATGTGATTCTCGATGGTGGTATTCGTCGCGGCACCGATATCGTGAAAGCACTGGCGCTGGGTGCAAAAGCCGTCGGTATTGGTCGCGCTTATTTATACGGATTGGCGGCGGCTGGCGAACCGGGTGTTGCGCGCGCGATTCAAATTCTCTCTGAAGAATTGCGCCGCAATATGGCGTTGATGGGTTGTGCGAAAATTAGCGACATCAACCGTGAATTGATCGTATCGCCTACTCGCTAACACCGGCAATACCGTCCGTCGCACGCATAAAATGCGTTGCGAATAATTGTTAATTCGCAACAATCACTTTAATGCCGGCTTTGCGCAACATCGCCAAGTCGGCAGTCGTGGCCCCGGCGTCGGTAATTACCGTGTCGATCTCATCGAGACCACACAGCAGCAATGCCGCCGACTCGCGAAACTTGCTGCTGTCGATCAAAACTATTAACGAATCCGCACGCGCCATTAATTTTCGTTCGGCCTGGATCAAAATCGTATCGGCCTGCATTAAGCCTTTCGCGCCGATCGCCGCAGAGCTGAGAAAATATTTGGTAGCGTGAAAACGTTTGAGGCCATCGTCTTCAAACGGACTGAGAATAATATTCTGCTCGCGAAAAATACTCCCACCTGGCACCGCAAGCTGCACACCAGTATGGCGCGATAACGCATCGACGATATGCAGCGAGTTGGTCAGCACGTGCAAATTATTCGCCTGTAAATGCGGGCACATTTGCAGTGTGGTGGTGCCGCCATCAATGATGATCGCCTCACCGGGTTTACATAATTTGGCCGCCTCGCGTCCAATCGCGTTCTTTTGATCGAGGTGCTGGCGTAGATTGAGCTCGAATGGCGTACCCGCCAAGTGACGATCGTCTGGCTCGATAATACGGGCGCCGCCATGCACGCGCTGTAACAGACCTGCCGCAGCCAAGCGCTCCAGATCACGACGTACGGTGGCCGGCGAAGCACTCATTTTTTCACACAAGTGTTGTAGCGGAACAAAGCCTTGTTCCCGCAAATGGGTCAAAATAAACTCATCGCGCTCGGTCGCGTGCATTTAGCTGAAGCTCTAAGTTGATGTTTTTAAGAAGGATTTAATATTCGAGCCGAGTGTACATACTAATGATTGAGGGGTCACGCTCGAAAATGATACATTATGATCGATATTGATTCATTGCTTTAAGAACGCAGCCTGTGAAGGTCGCAGCTGTCGATTCAAATAATCATAAGTGGGATAAAGTCGTTGTTCGCAAAAACCTTTATAAACATATTCATCGTTGTGGCATTGGTGCTTAACACTGCGTGCTCGTCCCGCGACCCCGAAGGGACTGTGCGCATCGGCATCGTTGCCAAATCACTCGGCAATGGTTTTTTCGATGCAGTACATAAAGGCGCTGATGAAGCGGCGCAGTCGCTCGATAAGGTCAAAATTATTTTCACTGGGCCCACCGCCACTACGGCGGAAGGTCAGATAGAAGTGATCAATGCATTGATCGCGCAGCACGTCGACGTTATCGCCGTATCTGCCAATGATTACGATGCCCTGGTGCCTGCACTAAAAAAAGCGATGAAACGCGGCATCAAAGTGATGTCATTCGATTCGGCGGTTGCGAAGGAAGGACGTATCGTGCATTTATCGCCGTCGTCCGATGAATTGGTAGGACGCACCTGTGATCGTCTTACTGCAAGTGCAGCACCGAATGGCAAAGGTAAATTTGCGATCGTATCGGCTACCCCTACATCGACGAATCAAAACGCATGGATTGCAGAAATGAAAAAAGCGCTGCCCGAATTTCCCGGGCTTGAACTCGTCAGTGTTGTTTACGGCGATGACTTGTCGGACAAGTCATATCGGGAAACTGTCGCATTATTAAAACAATACCCCGATCTTGCCGTCATCGTTTCGCCAAGCTCGGTCGGTATCGTCGCAGCAGCAAAAGCGGTGGAAGATCAAGGCGCAACCGGGCGGGTATATGTCACTGGGCTGGGGCTGCCATCCGAAATGGCCGGCCATATTCATCAAGGCACGGTAAAAAGCTTTGCGATTTGGAATCCAATCGATCTCGGTTACGCCGTTACGCACATCTCCGTGCAACTTGCGCAAGGCAAAAACGTCGGCCCGAACACCAGCGTCTCCATCGGCCGTCTCGGCACAGTGACCTTCGATGCCGAAGGTAGTGGGCCGATGGGAGAGCCTTTTGTTTACGATAAATCCAACGTCGATCAATTCTCGCAGATTTTCTAGCGGCGCCAATTCATGACCTCATCTATGACAAATACAAGGGCGATCCATACCGCAGAGGATCATGCACACCCGATCCTCACCCTGAGCGGCATCAAAAAATCGTTCGGCGGCGTACGCGCGCTCGTCAATGGCGAATTACAACTTTTTCCCGGCTCAGTCACTGCATTGATCGGAGAAAATGGAGCGGGAAAATCGACGCTGGTGAAAATTCTCACCGGTGTTTATCAACCTGATGGCGGCGAAATCTGTATTGATGGCAAGCCTGTACACATCCCCTCGCCTACCGTTGCGCAACAACTCGGCATTAGTGTCATCCATCAAGAGTCGGTGGTTTTCGATGCCTTGTCGGTCGCCGAAAATATTTTTATTACCGGCCGTCCGATAAAAAACGGCTTCGTCGATTGGAAAACGATGCGCCGCCGTTCGCGTGAGCTGCTCGAAAAACTCGAAACGCCGATCGACCCCGATACGCTGGTTGGCGATTTGAGCATTGCGCAAAAGCACATGGTGCAGATCGCCCGTGCGCTAAGCCACGACAGCCGCGTCGTGATCATGGATGAACCCACCGCTGCTCTCTCGCATCACGAGGCCGACGAGCTTTTTCGCATCGTGCGTCAATTGCAAAACGAAGGACGCGCCCTGTTATTTATCAGTCATAAATTCGAAGAAATTTTTTCGATTGCCGATCGCTACGCCGTATTTCGTGATGGCGCTGCAATCGGTCACGGCATGTTGTGCGATACCGACACAAATAAATTAATCGACATGATGGTCGGCCGCTCGGTCGAACAGATTTTCCCGAAAGTCAGCGTCGATATTGGTGCCGAAGTTTTGCGCGTCGAGAATTTTTCGCGCGCGCCGGAATTCCGCGATATCAATTTCTCTGTTCGACGCGGCGAAATTCTCGGTATTTATGGTCTGGTGGGAGCCGGTCGCAGTGAAGTAATGCAGGCGCTATTTGGCTTGAATCCCATCGATAGTGGAGCGATTTACATCGACGGTAAACTGACGCGAATCCGCAATCCGGAAGAAGCGATTCGCCACGGTATCGCATTGGTACCGGAAGACCGCCAACATCAAGGTGCGGTATTGACGCTGCCAATTGCCGATAACGTCAGCCTGCCCAGCTTAAAGCAATTATCAAAATTCGGTTTTTTGAAACGCGTCAGTGAATACATCCGCGCAGAGGATCTGCTCGAGCGGTTGTAAATCAAATCTTCGGGCCTGCAGCAGCATGTTCGGGAGCTATCGGGCGGCAATCAGCAGAAAGTTGTATTGGCGAAATGGCTAGGTGTGAATCCGCGCGTATTGATACTGGACGAACCGACAAAAGGCATTGATGTCGGCGCAAAATCCGCTGTCCACCAAATAATGAGCGAATGCGTACAACGCGGCTGCGCAATCATTATGGTGTCCTCGGAATTGCCCGAAGTGCTCGGCATGGCAGATCGCGTGCTGGTTATGAATCGCGGCCGTGTGTGCGCGCTACTCGATCGTGCCGAAGCAACGCCAGAAAATGTCGTTCGCGTCGCCGCGGATGCGTAAGGAATAATGATGAATGTTCGTTCACTGATTTCACATCGCGATGTCGGATTATCGGCGTTGCTTTTGTTATTGCTGGTCGCCATAGCCAGCAAGCTTCCACAATTTATTGCGCTCGAAAATCTGCTCGATGTTTTTGACGATACCGCGATTTTAATTTTGCTCGCACTCGGGCAAATGGCGGTATTGCTAACACGTGGTGTCGATCTGTCGGTTGCGTCGAATGTCGCATTGTGTGGAATGGCAGCGGCGTTATTGAATCAACATTTTCCACAATTAGGCGTACTTCCTGTACTCGCGCTGGCACTGATGCTCGGAAC
>CAMLJR010000036.1 GCA_946480345.1 uncultured Spongiibacteraceae bacterium | reverse complement strand
AAGCTGCAAACGTCCGCGTTCGCCGCCCGACAGATCGCCGACGCGTTTCTGCTGATCGCCGCCTTTGAAATTGAAGCGGCCGATATACGAGCGCGACGGCACTTCATAGCTGCCGATGCGGATGATGTCGTGACCATCCGATACCGCTTCCCATACTGTCTTGTTGTCGTCGAGTTTTTCGCGAGTTTGTTCGACGTACGCGAGCTGCACCGTTTCGCCGATGCGGATCGAACCGCTATCGGGTTGCTCACGGCCGGCGATCATCCGGAACAGTGTCGATTTACCCGCGCCGTTGCCGCCGACAATGCCGACGATCGCGCCGGCCGGTATCGTGAAGCTGAGATTCTCGAACAGCACATGGTCGCCATACGCCTTCGAAATGTTATTGACCTCGACCACGAGATCGCCAAGGCGCGGTCCCGGCGGAATGTAAATCTCGTTGGTTTCGTTGCGGGTCTGGAATTCCTGCGACTGCATTTCTTCGAAACGCTGCAAACGCGCCTTGCTCTTGGCCTGGCGGCCTTTCGCGTTCTGCCGTACCCATTCGAGTTCGGACTTCATCGTTTTCAGATGCGCGGCTTCCTGCTTCTGCTCCTGCTCCAACCGTTTCTCGCGCGCTTCGAGCCAGCCCGAGTAATTGCCTTCGAACGGAATGCCGCGACCGCGATCGAGCTCGAGAATCCAGCCGGCGGCGTTATCGAGGAAGTAACGATCGTGGGTGATCGCGACGACAGTGCCGGGGAACTCACAGAGGAAATGCTCCAACCAAGCGACCGATTCGGCGTCCAAGTGGTTGGTCGGCTCGTCGAGCAGCAGCATGTCCGGGTTCGACAGCAGCAGCCGGCACAACGCGACGCGGCGGCGCTCGCCACCGGAAATTTTGGTGACATCGGCATCCCACGGCGGCAGCCGCAATGCATCGGCGGCAACTTCGAGCTTGTGCTCGAGGTTGTGTGCATCCGACGCCTGAATGATGTTTTCGAGTTGTTCCTGCTTCTTTGCCAGCGCATCGAAATCGGCGTCGGGTTCGGCGTAGGCCGCGTAGACTTTTTCCAGCTCGGCCAGCGCATTCACCGCCTCGGCGACGCCCTCTTCCACATTGCCGCGCACGTCTTTATTCGGATCGAGCGGCGGCTCCTGCGACAGATAGCCGATCTTGATGCCGGGCTGCGGACGGGCTTCGCCGTTAAACTCGCCATCGACACCGGCCATGATGCGCAACAGCGTCGATTTACCCGAGCCATTCAGGCCGAGCACGCCAATCTTGGCGCCGGGGAAAAAGGACAGGGAAATATCGGTGAGAATTTCGCGCTTGGGCGGCACGATTTTGCTCACGCGGTTCATCGTATAAACGTATTGGGCCATGCCGGTGGGTACCTCAAATTCTGAGTGCGGGAAGGTATCGAATCCCCTCCCCCGACGCAATCGCTTGTTGTCGCTCAGACGACGGCGATTAGGCTACAATTGCGCCCCTTTCGAGCACGGCCGTGCGCTTTTCCTGGGAGATTTAACCGATGTTTAACAAAGACATGACCATCGCCGGTTACGACGACGCGTTGCTGAACGCGATTCGCGGCGAAAACCAACGCCAGGAAGAACACATCGAGCTGATCGCCTCGGAAAACTACGCCAGCCCGCGCGTACTCGAAGCGCACGGCAGCCAGCTGACCAACAAATACGCCGAAGGCTATCCGGGCAAGCGTTATTACGGCGGTTGCGAATACGCCGACGTGGTCGAGCAACTCGCGATCGATCGCATCAAGCAGGTATTCGACTGCGATTACGCAAACGTGCAGCCGCACTCGGGTGCACAGGCCAACGCCGCGATCTTCCTCGCGCTGGTCAATCCGGGCGACACGGTAATGGGCATGAATCTGGCGCAGGGCGGTCACCTGACGCACGGCAACCCAATCAATTTCTCCGGCCGTCACTACAAGATCGTGCCGTATGGCCTAGATCCCGTTACCGGCGTGATCAATTACGACGAAATGGAACGCATCGCGCTCGAAACCAAACCGAAAATGATCATCGGCGGTTTCTCGGCATATTCGCGCGTGAAAGATTGGGCGCGCATGCGTGCCATCGCCGATAAAGTCGGCGCGTACCTGTGGGTCGATATGGCGCACGTCGCCGGTCTCGTCGCTGCCGGCGAATATCCGAGTCCGCTGCCGCATGCTCACGTTGTCACCTCGACCACGCACAAAACGCTGCGCGGTCCGCGCGGCGGCATCATTCTCTCGAAAGGCCAATCGGAAGATTTCTACAAAAAGCTGAACTCCGCGGTGTTCCCCGGCATTCAGGGCGGCCCGCTGATGCATGTGATCGCGGCGAAAGCAGTCGCGTTCAAGGAAGCGCTCGATCCCGAATTCAAAACCTATCAGAAGCAAGTCGTCATCAACGCGCGGGCGATGGCCGGCGTGCTGATCGAACGCGGTTATAAAATCGTTTCCGGCGGCACCGACAACCACCTGATGCTGATCGATCTGATTGGCAAGGAATACACCGGCAAAGACGCCGACGCCGCGCTCGGTCAGGCATACATCACCGTGAATAAGAACTCGGTGCCGAACGATCCGCGCTCGCCGTTCGTCACGTCCGGTCTGCGGATCGGCACACCCGCCGTCACCACGCGCGGTTTCAAGGAGGCCGAATGCAAACAGCTCGCCGGCTGGTTGTGCGATGTGCTCGATAGCCTCGAAAAAGGCAACAGTGCCGAGGTGATTCCGCAGGTGAAGGCGAAAGTGCTGGATATCTGCGCGAAGTTTCCTGTTTACGCCTAAGTAGATAAGTAAGCTCTTACTTATCTACTGCTCATTACAGGTCGATTGAGTTCCGTATGCGCTGCCCGTTCTGTAATTTCGATGACACCAAAGTAATCGATTCGCGTCTGGTCGCCGAAGGCGGCCAGGTGCGGCGGCGGCGCGAATGTCTTTCGTGTGCCGAGCGTTTCACCACGTTCGAAAGTGCCGAATTGCTGATGCCGCGCGTGATCAAAACCAACGGTTCGCGCGAACCGTTCGACGAGGAAAAACTGCGCAACGGCATTTTGCGCGCGGTGCAGAAACGCCCCGTCAGCATCGAACAGGTCGAAGCGGTGATCACGCAGATCAAGCACCAGCTGCAGGCCACCGGCGAGCGCGAACTCGATTCGCGTGTGATCGGCGAAAAAGTGATGGAAGCATTGAAACAGCTCGACCACGTTGCGTACGTGCGCTTCGCGTCCGTTTATCGCAGCTTCCAGGACTTGAACGAATTCCGCGCCGAGATCGACAAACTCGCGCAAGAACCCGCCCCCAGCGAAAACTGAACCGAGAGCCACGGCAGATGACCACGCCGGTCGATCGCGAATGCCTTGATCATACCTTTGACCGCAACTATATGGCCGAAGCGCTGCAACTCGCGCGGCACGGCCTTTACACGACGACGCCGAATCCACGGGTCGGTTGTGTGCTGGTGCGCGACGGCAAAATCATCGGCCGCGGCTGGCATGAGTGGGCCGGACGGGCGCACGCGGAAATCAACGCGCTGCGCGATGCGGAAAAATTTTACGGTCACGCGCGCGGCGCGACCGCGTATGTCACGCTCGAACCGTGCAGTCACCACGGCAAAACGCCGCCGTGTTGCGAAGCGCTGGTAACGGCGGGAATTTCGCGTGTTGTGACAGCGATGCGCGATCCGAACCCGCTCGTCGCCGGTCGCGGTCTCGAACATTTACGCGCCGCCGGCATCGCCGTCGAAGCCGGTTTGCTCGAAGCCGACGCGCGCGAATTAAATATCGGTTTTATCAGCCGGATGGAACGCGGCCGGCCGTGGGTTCGCGCGAAACTGGCGATGAGCGTCGATGGCCGCACCGCGATGGCATCGGGCGAAAGCCAGTGGCTGACAGGCACCGCCGCGCGTTCCGATGTGCAACGGTTGCGCGCGCGCAGTTGCGTGATTTTGAGCGGCGTCGACACCGTCTTGCAGGACAACGCCGCCCTCAGCGTGCGCGCCGAAGAACTGCATCTCGAATACGCGGACATCATCGCGGAACGGCAACCGTTGCGCGTGATTGTCGATTCGCATCTGCGTCTGCAACCGCCGGCACGTATTTTTGCGCAGCCCGGCCGGCTGGCGATCGCAACGCTCAACGATGAGCAAAAACGCTGGGAACCGCTGGTCGAAGCGAATGC
Organism: uncultured Spongiibacteraceae bacterium; assembly: GCA_946480345.1. Next base: position 16,834 of record CAMLJR010000036.1, on the reverse strand, counting down.
ACAAATCGTTCGATTGCCGGCGACCGACGATAACCGCGTCGATCTCCATGCGTTGATGCGCTGGCTCACCGAGCAGCAGGCGAACGAAGTGATGGTCGAAGCCGGCGCGACTCTAACAGGTGCGCTATGGCGCGAGCAGCTGATCGATCAATTGACGATTTACATGGCGCCGACTTTACTCGGCAGCAGCGCACGACCGCTGCTCGATTTGCCGCTGTTGAAAATGCGCGAGCAGCAGCGTTTGATCATCAACGATATTCGTGCGGTCGGTAACGACTGGCGCATCGATGCAACACCGCTGTACGCGGCGAGCGAGGACTGAACATGTTCACCGGCATTATCGAAGCCACCGGCAAAGTCGCCGCGCTGCAACCGCGCAATGGCGATCTGCGCGTGCGCATCGCCAGCGATGATTTGCCGCTCGCCGATGTGAAAATCGGCGACAGCATCGCGACCAATGGCGTCTGCTTGACCGTCGTTGAGTTGCCGGGCGACGGCTACTGGGCCGATGTCTCGCGCGAAACGCTCGCGTTCACGACCATCGGCGCATGGCGCGTCGGCGAAACCGTGAATCTGGAAAAGGCGTTGATGCCGGAATCGCGCCTCGGCGGCCATATTGTCAGCGGCCATGTCGATGGCGTCGGCGAAGTGATCGCCCGCAGCGACGATGCGCGTTCGATTCGCTTCACGCTGCGCGCGCCAAAAGAGCTGGCGAAATACATCGCGCACAAGGGTTCGATCTGCGTCGACGGCATCTCGCTTACTGTAAATGCGGTAAGCGGAACCGACTTTGAATTGAATATAGTGCCGCACACGGCGCAAGTGACGATCATTGGCAGTTACCGCGTCGGTTCGCGCGTCAATCTCGAAGTCGACGTGATCGCGCGTTATCTCGAACGATTGCTGACCGGCGACCAATCGGCGACATCGAGCAGCGGCATGACCGAAACATTTCTGGCCGAACACGGGTTCGGCAACCGCTCTTAATTAATCATCGAAATCCATCCTCTTTGGATTTCGATTACGCGGCCCAGCCGCCTTTAGACGCATCGTGCGTCAGGTACTATCTGATGGCATTGAACACCACCGAAGAAATTATTCAGGACATTCGCCTCGGCAAGATGGTGATCCTGATGGACGACGAAGATCGCGAGAACGAAGGCGATATCGTCATGGCCGCCGAGTGCGTCACTGCCGAGCACATCGCGTTCATGGCGCGCTATGCGTGTGGTCTCATCTGCCTGCCGATGTCGCGCGAACGCTGTGAACGTTTGAATTTGCCGCTGATGGTGCAGAACAACAAATCCGGCTTCGGCACTAAATTCACCGTATCGATCGAAGCCGCGCACGGCGTCGAAACCGGTATTTCGGCCGCCGATCGAGCACTCACGGTACGTGCCGCGGTAGCGCGCAACGCAAAATCCGATGACATCGTGCAGCCCGGCCATATCTTCCCGCTGATTGCAGAGCCCGGCGGTGTGCTGGTGCGCGCCGGTCATACCGAAGCGGCCTGCGATCTGGCGCGCCTCGCCGGCTTCGATGCCTCGGGTGTGATCTGCGAAATAATGAACCCGGACGGCACGATGGCGCGCCGTCCCGAGCTCGAAAAATTCGCGCAGGAGCACGGCATTAAAATCGGCACCATCGCCGATCTGATCCACTATCGCGTCGTCAACGAAAGCAGTATCGAAAAAATCAGCGAAGGCCCGATTCAAACCGACCACGGCGACTTCGTGTTGCATACCTATCGCGATACTTGCCACGGCGATTTGCATCTCGCCATCGTGAAAGGCGACATGGAACAGAATCCTGCACCGCTCGTACGCGTGCAATTCACCAGCACATTGCGCGATCTGGTCGGCACGCAATCGCGCGGCCGTCGCGGCTGGAACACGCAGCGCTGCCTGAAAAAAATCGGCGAGGAAGGCGGCATATTGCTGATTTTGGGCGGCCACGAAACCCGCGACGATCTACTCGCCAGCGTGGATATCGCGCTCGGCAAGCGCGACACACCGGCACCGGCGGCGATTGGCGGTCGCAGTACGCAATTGACGATTGGCCTCGGTTCGCAAATTCTGCGCGAACTCGGCGTGCGTAAATTCCGATTGATGGGTACACCGGTCAAGTACAACGCGATTTCGGGTTTCGAGCTCGAAGTGATCGACTACATTGAGCCGTAACCATTATTTATTTCGCCTAAAAATAGTGAAGGAAATGATATGAGCACGATAAAAACCATCGAAGGCACATTCGTTGCGAACAAGGGCAAATTCGCGATTGTGGTCGGACGCTGGAACAGTTTTGTTGTCGAGAGTCTGCTCAGTGCGGCGATCGATACGCTGCGTCGTCATGGTATCGGCGACGATCAAATCACGATCGTGCGTGCACCGGGCGCGTTCGAAATTCCGCTCGTGTGCCAGAAGATCGCAGAGAAAAAACAGGTCAATGCCATCATCGCGCTCGGCGCAGTGATTCGCGGCGGCACACCGCATTTCGAATACGTCGCCGGTGAATGCACGAAAGGTCTCGCGCAAGTGATGATGCAATACGGCGTGCCGGTGGCGTTCGGCGTATTGACCGTCGACACCATCGAACAAGCAGTCGAACGCGCAGGCACCAAAGCCGGCAACAAAGGCGCTGAAGCGGCGTTATCGGCGCTCGAGATGGTCAGCTTGCTCGGTAATTTGTAATCCACCCTTTTAAATAAAGGGTGAAGTAAAAACCAACGGCAATCACAACGATTGCCGTGTTCTTTAGCGAACAGAGAGTAACTGCTGTGGCAAAACCTTCCGGTTTCAATCCCGCGCTGCGTCATAAGGCGCGTCATTATGCGATGCAGGCGCTGTATCAATGGCAGATCAGCCATAACGCGCTGCAGCAAATCGAAATGCAATTCCGCAACGAATACGATTTCTCGCAAGTCGATCTCGAATTCTTTCAGGAATTGCTGCATCAAATCCCCGCGCAGTTAAAAGATCTCGACGCATTAATCGAGCCGCATCTCGACCGCCCGCTCAAGGACATCACGCCCATCGAACTAGCACTGCTGCGCATGGGCGCTTTTGAGCTGTCGCAGCGCATCGACGTGCCGTACAAAGTGGCGATCAACGAAGGCGTATCGCTCGCGAAAAAATTCGGCGCTGCCGAAAGCCATAAATACATCAACGGTATTCTCGACAAACTCGCCAAACAATTACGCAGCGTGGAAATCGCCGCCGCCAAGCGGTAATCGATATGGCACTCGGTGAGTTCGAACTGATTGCCAGGTTTTTTACCGATATCGGCCGCGCGCGCGCCGAAATTGCATTGGGTATCGGCGACGATTGCGCGCTGTTGAACCCACCCGCCGGACAGCAGCTCGCTATTTCCGTCGATACGCTAGTCGCCGATGTGCATTTTCCTGCGCACGGCGATGCGGCACTGATCGCGCAAAAAGCATTGCGCAGCAATCTTTCCGATCTCGCCGCGATGGGCGCAACACCACTTGCGTTCACGCTCGCCCTGACGTTGCCGCAAGCCGATGCGCAATGGCTCGCACAATTCGCCCATGGATTGCGCGAGTGCGCGAATGAATTCGATCTGGCGTTAATCGGCGGCGATACCACGCGCGGGCCAGCGCTGGTCATCACTATTCAAATCTTCGGCACCGCTCCCATCGGCGTTGCACTAACGCGCAGCGGTGCAGAAATCGGCGATGCGATTTTCGTTACCGGCACGCTCGGCGATGCACGTGCCGCGCTCGATTATTTAGCATTGCCGCGCTCACAACTTGATGCCGAACAGAATTATTTTTTACAGCGTTATTACACCCCGACGCCTCGCGTGCAATTCGCCGAACAGTTACGCGGTATCGCCAATTCCGCCATCGATATTTCGGACGGTCTCGCTGCGGACCTGGGCCATATTCTCGAATGCAGCCGCGTCGGCGCGAAGATCGATCCCAACCGTTTGCCCTTATCTGACGCGTTACGTCGAAAAAGCAATGCCATCGATTTTGCGTTGCACGGCGGCGACGATTACGAATTATGTTTTACCGTTTCACGCGATCGCGTCTCGCAATTACACGATGTAGCGCGGCAATGTGGAATGCGTGTCACCGAAATCGGCGAAATCGTTGCCGACGGCGAATTATTTATGCTCGATGCGAATGGCAACGCAACGCCATTGGCGCGCAAAGGCTACAAGCACTTCTAAGGATAAATCGTTGGCAAAGCCCGATATTCGGAATCCAATTCATCTCATCGCCGCAGGTTTCGGCAGTGGACTCGCTCCGCGAGCGCCGGGAACGTTCGGTACGCTTGCGGCATTAATTCCGTGGTGGCCACTGCATTTTCTACCGCCGCTGTATTACTGGCTGGTGATCGCGATTGCATTTGTTGCAGGTATTTATTGCTGCGGCAGAACCGCGCGCGATATGGGAGTGCACGATCACGGCACCATCGTGTGGGATGAATTTATCGGCGTGTGGATAGCACTGGCGTGGCTACCGACGAGCGGCGCATGGATTATCGCGGGATTTATATTGTTTCGATTATTGGATATCTGGAAACCGTGGCCCATTAGCTGGCTCGACCGCCATGTGCACGGCGGCCTCGGTATCATTATCGACGATGTGCTGGCCGGCTTTTTTACGCTGGCGATTCTGCAAATCGCGCGCGCGTTAATTTGAACGCGCCCGCGAACAACTATTGCCTAACCGCCGCAGTCAATAAATCCGATTACTCGCGAACGATCGACGGCAGCAAAAATAGACGAAGCATTTTGCGCCAGTCATCGGCACTTTGCGCTGCGGTCGGTGCAATCATGTACGCGCTAATCACATGAATCAGCCAGTCGATCAGCGACAATAACTCAATGCCCTCCCGCAGCTCGCCATCGCGCCGAGCCTGCTCGAAACGCTCACCAAAAAAATCGACGAGAATTGCCAACGTTTCCGGCGATACGATGTAAACCCGACTGATCACGGTGCTCTGTTCCTGCAACAGCAACGAGAACACCGGTGACTTGGGCACTGCTTTCATCGCGCATACCAACGCTTCCACAATGAAGTCGCCGAATTTATCGGTGGCGGCGACATCGCCGCGCACCGTGTCGACGAGCTGGTGTAAAGCGCGCATCAGTACACCGGTCAGCACTTCATCGCGATTTTCGAAGTAACGGTATACGGTTGTGCGCGATACTTTTGCTTCGCGCGCGATGTGTTCCATGCTGGTTTTATAAACGGTGTTTGCCTTATAACAACGCCATGCGGCATCGAGAATCTGCTCGCGCGCGAAATCGGTATCCGCACGACGGCCATCCCCCCACCGAACTGCCAGTGATTCCATAGTCATTTTGCATTGCACCCAAAAAAGTAAATCGAGTTGCCGGGCCGGCATTGTTGTTTTTGGCCCTCATGGACGCCCGCATTGCGCAGAATGCAGCGCCCGCAGGTTTCTCCTGCTGACTGCGAATAATCTTACGCCTAAGCGAACGTGCCTTCGTCCATTTGAGGGAGGCCAGGAACTGCACAAAGTGATGCACGCGTGCCGTTAACGGTGGGATGAGCGGTTATCGGCACGCTTCGATTTAAAGATTCTCCTCAGCAAATGCCGCTAAACGACTGCGTTCGATACCATTTACATGCATTACACCCGCGTGCTCGAACAACTTGCACTTCTCGACGAGGTAAGTAAGACCCGACGTCAGCGGGGAAATATATTTGTTATCGATTTGCGCGAGATTGCCCAGCACAACGATTTTCGAATTCGCACCAACGCGGGTGATGATCGATTTCAATTGAAATTGCGTGAGCCCCTGCGCCTCATCGATAACGATATAAGCGTTATTGAACGAGCGGCCGCGCATGAAGTTCAGCGATTTAAATTGAATGTTGGCGCGCTGCTTCACGTATTCGATGCTGCTCATCGGCGAATCGTCGCCGCCGTGCAGCACCTCAAGATTGTCATCGAACGCGGCGAGCCACGGCGCCATTTTTTCTTCCTCGGTGCCGGGCAGGAAACCGATATCCTCGGCAATCGGTGGCGTCGAGCGCGCGACGATGAGCTTGTCGTAGCGTTTTTCTTCGATGATCGCGTGTAATCCGTACGCCAGTGCAATCAACGTTTTTCCAGAGCCGGCCGGCCCGGTCAACACCGTCATATCGACTTCGGGACGTTGCACGAGAAAAAACGCCATCGCCTGTTCAAGGTTGCGCGGTGTCAAACCCCACATCCGTTGCGCCATCAAACGATCGACATGCAGATCGACCATCTCGATGAATTCGTCATCGAGCCGTTCGACGTAACCGACGAAATCCGCATCGTCGACGATAAACATATTCGGATACGCTTCCGGCAACACGCTGCGCGCAATCAGGTGAATTGTGTCGCTGCTGCGACGAAATGTTTTTACTTTGTCGACACGCGACCAAAAATCGCCTTCGACTTTTTCATAACCCTTCGCCATCAGATCGATGTCGTCGAGCACGCGATCTTTGCGATAGTCCTCGACATGCTGCAATCCCGAGCCTTTCGCCTTTAAGCGCATGTTGATGTCTTTGGTAACGAGACACACATATGCGCCGAGATTCGTCGCTTGCAAATGCAACGCGACATTGATGATGCGATTGTCGTTCGCCTGCTGCGGCGAGCCATCGAGATACGGGGCTTTATTATCGAGATGCAGTAATTGATCGGGATAAACCGACAATTTGCCGTTGTTGCGGTTACCGATACTGCTGCCGGGAATATCGACACCTTCCTGAATTTCTTTCGGCGATGCATTCGCGAGAATGCTGTCGATGGCATTAATCGCAATGCGCGCTTCACGGCTGACATCCTTATCGCGTCGATCCTTGATTGCATCGAGTTCCTCAAGCACGGTCATCGGCACCACGACGTGGTGTTCGTTGAATGCGCTCAGCGCGAGCGGGTCGTGCAACAACACATTGGTGTCGAGCACATAAATTTTGCCCATTTCCTGATGTTTCCCCATGACCTTATCCTCGCGCGACGACTAAAGATTCATTAACCACTTTAAAAAAAGCAAAAATGAAAAAGGCGAATGCATCGACGGCGCCATGAAAAAAACTTATGGCACGATCGATAAAACAACGGCGCGACGAAACGCACCGAGAGGGATAAACAAATGGGAAGAATTTTGAGAGACACGCTACTGGCTTATACCGCTGCATCGATGCGGCAAGCCGAAGCGTGGGGACTGAATGCGCGCTCGATAAGGTCAAGCGCAGCAACTCCAGACAGACCACGAAGTACGTTGCAAAATGCTCACTGGCAACGATGCTGTCTCGGATAGTTGGTATGTCTGGATTATTTTAGCGGGACTCTACTTTGTCAACCGCACAGTGGAATTATTTCATTGCTGCTCGCGCATTCATCAATGCACGCACAATAAATAGGTTACGGCGCACTAAAAAGCATAACGGTGCCTGACTTTCAGTCACGAATTCCGTTAGGCTAAGCCCCTCGCAAAATCAGGTCGATTTCCTTCACTCATGCTCAATCAAGATGCCCTGACGCAGTTGCGTCAACTCAAACAGAAAATTCAGGACGACAAGGTACAGACCAGCGGTGTAGTGCGCGGCACGCAAGGTCGTTATGGATTCGCTGTGCTCGATGACGGTCGCGAAATTTATTTATCGGCTGAACAAATGCAGCGGGTATTTCCAGACGATCGCATCGAAATCGAGATCATCACGAATGATGATGGCAAACCAAGCGCGCAACTTGAGAAATTAGTCAGCAGCGAACTACGCGAATTTACCGGCCAGTATGTCGTGCGCGACAACGCCCATTTCGTTGAGCCTGATCTGCCCCGTTTGAGTCGGTGGATTTTTGTGCCACCGAAAATGCGCATGAACGCGCAGCATGGCGATTACGTTTGCGCGCGGATTACGCGGCATCCGTTTAGCGATGGCAAAGCGCAGGCAAAAATCGAAAAGATTATCGGTGGCGCCAAGCAGCCGATGATTCATGCGCGTTACGCGCTCGCACGCTATGGCTTGCCGAATGAGCCGCTGACGCTTGCCGAGATCGATGTGCAGACGCCGGACTTTAACGAGCGTCGCGATTTAACCGCATTGCCTCTAGTCACTATCGATGGCGCGGAAACGCGCGACATGGACGATGCGCTATATGCCGAAGCGCGACCTGACGGCGGCTGGCAGTTAACCGTCGCAATCGCCGATCCAAGCGCATGGATAAAACCCGACTCGACATTGGAACAAGCGATTGCGCAGCGCGCGACGAGTATTTATCTACCCGGCATGACCGTCGCGATGTTGCCCGAACAACTGGCCAACGAACGCTGCTCTTTACAGCCGGATGTAGATCGGCTCGCGCTGATCTGTGAATTGACTATCGATAGCGATGGGCGTGTTACGCAATATGCATTTAGCGAGGCGCGCGTGCGTTCGTGCGCCAAACTGAGTTACGACAACGTCAATCGCTTTCTCGGCGATGCAGAGCCTGTTGTCGCTTCATGGACGCAATCCGTTACCGCACTGCGCGAGCTGGCGTTGCGATTACAGAATCGCCGTCAACTCGACAACATCGTGCTACCCGAGCGCGGCGAGTACCGCGCGCTACTCGATGCAAATCGCGTGGTCGAGCGCTATATCCGCCAGGAAAAAACGCCGGCGCATCAACTTGTCGAAGAATGCATGATCGCGACCAACCGCTGCGCTGCCGATTTCCTGAGCGCTGATCGTGCGATTTTTATCGGCCATCGCGGTTTTCGCAGCGAACGCCGCGATCCGGTGGGAAAACTGCTCAGCGACCACTTACCCGACACAACCTTTGACGATGCAACGAAGCTGCCCGGCTATATCGGATTAATGCAACGCCTCGCATCGCAGCAACATGAATTACCGCTGCGCGAAATTTTGTTTCGCTCGCTCGAACGCTCGCAATTTGTCGTTAGCGCCGAGCCGCATTTCGGCATGGGCTTACCGGCTTATACGACGATTACCTCCCCCATCCGAAAATATAACGATTTCCTTATGCATCGCTTTATTAAGGCGAAACTTCGCCAAGCGTCGCTGCCGGCACTAACCGACGACGCGTTGGCGCAAATACAGGAAGGCAGCGATCGCGCGCGGCAGGCCAGTAATCTGGCGCAGCAATGGCTTGATTGCGATTATTTGCAGCGCAATTATTTACAACGCACTTATGTACAACAAAGTGCCGCCGAACCGCAGCAATCCACCAACTTCCAGGCTGAAATCGTGCACGTAACCAGCAGCGGTCTGGTTGTACGCTTGGTAGATAATGGCATTCAGGGTTTTATCGATTTGCGGCGCAGCAGTGAAAAATTCAGTTTCGATAATGTCTACATGAAACTGAGCTCACCGAGTCAGAGTTTTCAGCTGGAACAACGCATCGACGTCAATTTGGCGGGCGTGGACATGAAAAAACGCGCGATCAGTTTTGCGCTTGTCGCGTCATCAGCGGCCAGTCAAAACGAGGACGTAGCGAGCGAGACAGCAACGGATGACAAAGTAACGAACGCGCATCAAATGATGCACGAAGCCACCAGCGCGCCGCCGAACACATAGCATCCGCCGATAAGCACCGGATCGGCTTTCAGTTTTCTGAAGTTGAAATGGTAATAAAGACCGCTGCTCAATAAGGCAGTGCCTGCGGCACCCACGACAAGGTACGCCAACCAGCTCATGAAGATTCTCGCTTTAGTGGTGTTGATGCGATTATTTTTAAATTTATTGCCAGACCACCGGATCGAAATCCGTACAGCGCGCACAAAAATTAAACCAGGCGCCATCAAATAGCAATATCGCCGCACCGCAGGTCAGGACGAATTACGCAAGCGTAATTTCGCACCCGTTTCTACTGATCAATACGGATGTTCGAGCACAATCATCCGATTGGGTAATTCGTTTTTGGCATGGGTTGCGGGCACATGGGTTTTTAATAATTCTCCGCATTGATGAATGCAGTCGAGAAATCCCTGCAATGTTTCGCCACGCCGCACCTTCGCGATAAACGCATCGACAATCGCCTGCCACTGCTCCGGTGCAACGTGTTGATCGATTCCTCTATCTGCGAGAATTTGCACGTAATGCTCGGCCTCGCTGACAAAAATTAACAACCCGGTTTCGCCGTTGGTGTGATGCAGGTTTTGCGCGAGAAACTGCCGATGCGCAAGATGCGATGCGCGCCAGCGTTTCAATTTTTTCGGCACAAGCCGCGAATGCAACGGCTGCCAGCGCAATAACACAGCGAGCAGTAAAAATACGCCCCACTGCGCCAGCAATAAATCCCAAGGGTGCAGCCATAACGGCGTTAAAGCCAATACACCCGGCGTCAGTAGCGCGAGCGCCGCTGCCCATAAAGTGGGGATGTGCGTGTAATCATCGGATCGATAAGCCAGCACCGTCACCAGTTCGGCATCGGTATCGCGTTCAACCGTTGCAATAGCCTCGGCAACACGCTGCTGCTGTTCTTTAGTCAGTAATGCCATCACCAGTTTCCCGAAGCACCGCCGCCACCGAATCCACCACCACCCCCTGAAAATCCACCGCCGCCGAAACCGCCTCCACCACCAAAACCACCCGGGAGAAACACGCCGCGACGACCGCCGCCAAAGCCACTACCAGGTCCACCGAAACTGCGCAGCACGATAACGCCAACGACGAGCAACATGAACCAGAACAATGAGCCGCCGCGCGATGAATCCTGCGAGCGCGCACGGCGCGGCTCATATTCGCCCTTTAACGCCTGCATGATGGCGCCCGCGCCCTGCTCGATGCCGACAGCGAACTGCCCGCGCTTGAATTGCGGCACGATGACGGCGTTGATGATATTGGCGGATATTGCATCGGTGAGCGCGCCTTCCAATCCGTATCCGACTTCGATGCGCACAGTGCGTTCGGCTTGTGCAACGATCAGCAGCGCGCCGTTATTTTTATCTTTCTGACCAATGCCCCAATGGCGACCGAGCTGGTATCCAAATTCCTCGATGGGATAACCCTGCAAATCCGGCAGCGTGGCGACAACGATTTGAATCCCGCTGGTGCGCTCGAATGCTTCGAGCTGCGCGCTTAATTGCTGTAACTCAGCGGCGGATAACAAATTCGCTTGATCGACCACGCGGCCAGTCAGCGGCGGGAATTTCGGATCGGCGAATGTCGATGGAGAAAGTACGAATAGAAAAAGCAGTAACAGCAAAATCTCCCATTTCCCCTTTTTAATAAAAAGGGGAAATGACACACAACGACCGTCGATCAATTAAATTTCACCGCCGGTGCTTTATCCGCATTTTCAGAAGTCGCCTGGTACGTTTCGCGCACCGGCATGTCGCTGTACATAATCTTGTGCCAGATGAGGCCGGGGAATGTGCGAATTTCCGTGTTATAGCTCTGCACCGCCTGCACATAATCGCGACGCGCAACAGCGATACGATTTTCGGTACCTTCGAGTTGCGATTGCAATGCGAGGAAATTCTGATTCGCTTTCAGATCGGGATATTGCTCAACCACAACCATTAATCGTTGCAGCGCGCTTCGCATTTGCGCTTGTGCCGCTTCGAATTCCTTTAAGCGCTGCGGATCGTTGATCAAATTACTATCGACCTGAAACGACCCCACCTTGGCACGAGCCTCCACGACGGCTTGCAGTGTTTCCTGCTCGTGCGCGGCATAACCCTTTACCGTTTCCACCAGATTGGGCACTAAATCGGCACGGCGCTGATATTGATTTTCAACTTGGCCCCACGCCGCCTTTACCTGCTCATCGAGCGTGGGAATATTGTTAATGCCGCAACCTGCAAGCAATGGCAGCAGCAATGCAAATAAAAATCCAATCCGGCGCATCGTTATATCTCCAAAATAAATCGACCGTGGCACACTTTACGCTTGTCGAAACTACCGCACCAGCGCGAAACTACATTGCATATCATACGGCTGCCAATTGATTCCATATCATACTGCTGCCGCTTGACCTGGACCGCATTTAAACAGGAAGGTTCGTTTACATGACTCCGTTGCGTATTCCGCGTGTCATCAAAATTATCGCAATAATCTACGTCGCCTATCTTGCACTGGTGATGCTGCTCGCCACGCCGTTGGTGAATTTTTTCACCCCTAAAATTTATCGCGAGCAGACCGGTCGCGAATTGCATATCGATAAAATCATCTGGCTGAATCCCTTTGCCCTGTCCTTTGCGGTCCGCGGTGTAACCAGCAACAATCCTGACGGCAGCCGCCTCTGGGCGGCTGAAAGCCTTTACGCAAATGTCTCGCTCGCGAGCGTTTGGCAGCGCCATCTGGTGCTCGACGCACTGCGCCTGCAAGGTCTGTACGCACAAATCGATCAGACCAGCGCCGAGCGTTACAACTTCAGCGATATTCTCGACTATCGTGCTGCACAAGCAGCAAAAAATCCTCCCGCACCTAAAGCTGAAAAAAGCGGCGAACTCCCCGCGATTACCATTCATCGGATCGAATTATCCGCAGCGCATCTCGGCGTGCGGGCGCCCTACTTAAGCGAACCGCTCGCGGTCAATGTGGACAATATCGCTATCGCGCTTGATGCATTCACCACTGCGGCTGAAAAAAGCGCCAGTTCGAACCCAGCGCTCATTGCTAGTGCCCGTGCATTTAGCGGTTCGATCAAAACCATTGAAGCGAAATTCCTGCGCGAGCAGCAACCGTTCGCCACCCAACTGCGCGACCTCGAAATCAAGTTCGACAAGCTGTCCACTACAGCCAAAGACGCCGAGCCATTTACGATTTCACTGCGCGATGGCAGCAATGGCACCGTGCAAATCAAAGGCGACATATCGCTCGCCAATAAAATTACGCGCGGCACGGCGCAGCTGCGTAATATCGATTTGTTGCCAGGCTGGCGTTATCTCGCGAATCGACTGTCATTCGATACGCAGAGTGCGCTGCTTGATGGCGACATTAATTACAACGTCAACTGGAACGATGCGCTGCGATACACCATCAGCGGCAGCAGCGCCAATCTGCACGACGTAAAACTGCAATCGCGCATCGATGCCGACACGTACATCCACTTTAATGCATTACACATCGAAGGCATTGAAGTCGACAGCTCGCTGCCGCGCGCGCAAATCGCGAAAGCGATGCTCGATCAACCGACGATTAAAGGATGGAACCGCGACAAGCATATGAGTCTGCTCGATATGCTCGCGTTCGCGGGTGCTGACGATGAAGAACCAGACCCACCCTCGCCGTGGCAAATACAAATCGACGAAATCGCCGCGAATGGCGGCGGCCTCCATTGGCGTGCGAGCCAGCTCGACAATCTGCCGATGCAGCTCGCACCGCTCGAACTGCAAATAACGAATGTGCGCTGGCCGGATCCCGAAGCACTGCGTGTGTCATTCAAATCGTCGTTCAACAACACCGCACAACTTGCGATAACCGGCGCGATCGTGCCGAAAAATGTGAAAGGCGATCTCGATATCGCGCTGACGGCGGTGCCGCTGCAATGGTTCAATCCACTGCTAAAACAACAGATGCAGGCAAAGCTCGTCAACGGCCTCCTCAGCGCACAAACCAAATTGACGCTGCGCGATGGCAAGCCGGTGACCGTGCATACCGATGGTCATATCGATCAACTGGAACTCCAGCAGCTGCCTGACCATCGCAAGCTGGTGGCATGGAAGCAACTGCAATGGCATGACCTCGCGCTCGATATTCAAAAGCAGCGCGTGCAATTGCGCCGTGTCGATATCGTCGATCCGTGGGCACAATTTCGCATCAACGCGGGCGGTACGAATAATTTCCAACAGCTGATGGCAGCATCAAACTCCACAGCTAAATCCACGGGCAAATCCACGACAAGTACATCAAGCACCGCATCACCCAAAGCAACGCCCGCAAATAAATCAGCGGATGCCTGGAAATTCGCGGTCGACAAAATTCATTTCGATAATGCTTCAATCGACTTCCGCGACAATTCATTGAGCAAGGCGTTTCATACAACGATTACGCAGCTCACCGGCGATATCGAAGCACTCAACAATCAGACGAATAAGCCGGCGCGTATCGCGATGAAAGGAACGGTCGACGGTTACGCGCCTGTCGCGCTAACGGGAACCGCCGCTCCATTCATCAACCCACCTGCGGTGAAAGTTGCACTCGATATTACCAACCTGGATTTAGCCACGCTGACACCCTACTCGGGGACTTACGCCGGTTATTTGATCGACAGCGGACGCCTCACCGTGCAGCTCGTTTACACGCTGAAAAACGGACGCATACAAGGCACCAACCGCATCGTCGTCAACGAATTACGTTTGGGCGAGCAAGTGAGCGGCCCGAAAGTAAAAGATTTGCCGCTGCGCTTTGCGATTTATTTATTAACCGATGCAAACGGCGTGATGGATCTGGGAGTAGACGTCACCGGCAATGTCGACGACCCCGATTTCAGCGTCGGCAATATTATTTGGAAAGCGTTTCGCAATTTGATTTTCAAAACTGCCAGTTCGCCGTTTCGCGCACTCGCGAGACTCGCCGGCGGCAGCGAAGACGACCAACTCGACCGTATCGAGTTCGAACCCGGCAGCGACCAGATCGTGCCAGCGCACAACGACAAGCTCAACAAACTGGTTGCCGCACTGCAAAAAAAATCCGCATTAAATCTCGCAATTACCGGCCATGTGAGCCCGAGCCAGGATCTGGAAGCGCTGCGCGATTTAACGCTGAATCGCGAGCTGATGAATGACAGCAAGATCACTACCGAGGATGTTCGCTCGCAGTCGACACGATGGGGCCAGGCGGTAGCGAAGCTGTTCAAAAAGCGCTACCCGGAACAGGACGCGACCGCACTTCAGCCAATGCAAATGAACGACTGGATTCGCGACAACATCGAACTGCCCGCAAGTGCATTACAAGAACTTGCCAGCAGCCGCGCGTTGGCCGTCAAACAGGAACTGGTTGCGCAACACGGCTTGGCGCCCGATCGCGCATCGATTAAACCGGTTGATCTCGGCGCCGACGACAAGCCGGGGCGGCAAGTCACGATGGAAGTAAACTGAGAAAACGTGCAGCCGGGCGATTGCTATACTGCATGTCACCTATATCTCTGTACCTATACCTCTGTACCTTTCGATATCGATCAGAATCGGCCATGCGCAAGTTACTGTTGTTATCTCCATTGCTAATTTTTTTCTCACTCCAGCTCACTGGTTGCAGTAGCAATCCGCCAATTGATAATGCACCGCAATCGGCATCCGAGCAGAACCGCGTCAAGCAAGCGCTCTACGCGCAATATCAACAATGGAAAGGCGTGAAATATAAAATGGGCGGCATGACTAAAACCGGCGTCGATTGCTCGGGCTTTGTCTATCTCACCTATCAACAACAATTCAATATTAAATTACCGCGCAGCACCGACGAACAAGTCAACGTCGGCCCAGATATTCATCAACGCGATTTAACAACGGGCGATCTCGTATTTTTCCGCACTGGCCGTAGCGTGCGCCACGTCGGCATTTATCTCGAAGATGGAAAATTCCTGCATGCCTCGACAGAAAAAGGCGTGATGCTATCGAACCTCGACGATCAATATTGGGCACGCACCTATTGGAAATCGGTGCGTGTGCAATCGATGAATGGTGAGATTAGTGATGCGCGGTGAGTAAATTACTTAGCGGGCTACGCACGCCGTGCGCACCTTGCTTCAAAACATGTGTGTAAATCTCGGTAGTTTTCACATCTGCGTGACCGAGTTGTTGCTGCACCGTGCGAATATCCGCGCCCTCCTGTAATAAATGCGTGGCGAAAGCATGCCGCAGCGTGTGACAACTGACATCCTTCTTTATTCCGGCCTTGCGCGCAGCGTGACGCACGAGACGATTCAGCCCCGTTTCATCGAAGTGATGGCGCCGGAGAAATTGTGTGCCCGGCTCAAAACTGAGCCGCGTTGAAGGAAACAGATACTGCCAGTTCAAGCTTTTCGCTGCGGTGCTGTATTTTCGAGCCAACGCATCCGGCATCCATACGCCGGCGTAGTCAGTACGCAGTTTATCCCTCTCCAAATACGCTCCGACCTGTTTGATCTGACTTTTTAAAAGAGGAATCAACTCCGGCGCGAGCGTAGTCAGCCGATGTTTTCCGCCTTTACCGCACCATACCTGAACCTGAAGATTATCCAGATCGATATCTTTAACGCGAAGGCGCAGCAATTCGATCCGACGCAAACCAGAACCATATAACAGGGAGACCATTAAAGAATGCTCGCCCTGCAACTGCCGAAGCATGTCGCGAATCTCGTTGACCGTCAGCACAACGGGCAACTTGCGCTGACGCGAAGCACGACGAAATTCGCCAACATCACCCAGCGGCTTTTGCAAAAATTTGTCGAACAGAAATACCAGCGCATTCAGCGCAATCGCCTGTGTCGCCGCAGCAACGTGCCGCTCGACCGCTAAATGCGTTAGAAAATTCGCGACATGGTCCGCGCCCAACTCGGAAGGATGACGCTTCTCATGAAAGAGAATGAAATATTTAATCCAGTGCAAATACGAATCGATGGTACGGCGGCTATAGCGACGCACCATCATGAATTCGCGCAATGCAGTTAAAAACGGCGAAGCGGCCATTGAGCTCCCTCTCTGAAATTCCCAATGTGAGTAATGCTGTTTTTATATACAGTATCTCCGTAATTTGGCAAATTCAACCCTTTATGCTTGAATGATTCCACATAACACTTCACAGTCTTTTCAACTTCGCATTTCCGCCCTTTAGAAACAGGGATTTAAGAACCGATGGATTTTTTCTCAAAAATTAAAAAGGCTTGCCCGCTAATAATTATTATGAGGCCGTCGGCCTCATTAACAGACTGTT
>CAMLJR010000035.1 GCA_946480345.1 uncultured Spongiibacteraceae bacterium | reverse complement strand
CGCAGAAATAAAAAAGGCTCCCTTGCGGGAGCCTACAAAACTGGTGGGTCGTGCGGGATTCGAACCTGCGACCAATTGGTTAAAAGCCAACTGCTCTACCGACTGAGCTAACGACCCGAAGGAGGCGCATATAGTACTGATTTAAATGAAAAAGACAAGCCTTTTTTCCGCAGATTTTAAGGCTGATTTCGATGCATAAAACGATGCAAAAGGGCTGTTCAAAAGAGCGTCAATTTGTCAAAACGCCGAGGCGATTCAGGCCGAAATATAGCGAGTTGAATCGGTCACTCCGGCCAGCCGAAACCCTTCCGTACGCAAATAGCAGCTATCGCATTCGCCACAGGCGCGCCCCTCCGCATCGGCCTGATAACACGACACGGTCAGACTGTAATCGACACCCAATTGCACGCCTTTACGAATGATGTCTGCTTTGCTCAACGTAATAAGAGGGGCACGTATCGATAATGGCTGCCCCTCGACACCCGCTTTTGTCGCAACGTTAGCGAGCGTTTGGAAGGCATTGATGAATGCGGGCCGACAATCGGGATAACCCGAATAATCGACCGCGTTTACGCCGATAAAAATATCGTGCGCGCCGAGTACTTCCGCCCAGCCTAAGGCAATCGACAAAAATACCGTGTTGCGTGCCGGCACGTATGTCACCGGAATACCTTCGCTGCGCTCCACCGGCACGGCAATCGATTGATCGGTCAGCGCCGAACCGCCAATGCTGCGCAAATCGAGCGATACCATTTTGTGCTCGATCGCACCGAGTGTTTGCGATATACGCTGCGCCGCCACTAATTCCGCACGATGGCGCTGACCGTAATCGAACGCCAGCGTGTGGCACGCATAACCTTCCGCGATAGCCATCGCAAGCAGCGTGGCGGAATCGAGACCACCGGAAACGAGCACTACGGCTTTCGGTTTATTCATCATGCGTTCGCTGAAAGGGGTTCACGAAATATCGGCGCGGCCGAATACATTCGCCAATCAATGGCCGGCAGCATCGTTCCACAATAATTTATGCAGTTGCAGCTGAAACCGTACCGGTAAATTATCGCGCAGAATCCATTCCGCCAATTGCGTGGCATCCTGCTGGCCGAAGCTGGGCGAAAAAAGAATTTCGTCGACGCGAGACGACAATTGCCATTGGTCGAGCTGCATGCGCGCCCACAGATAATCCTGCTCATCGCAAATGACAAACTTGACCTGATCATGAGGCAACAGTAGCGCAATATTTTCGTAGCGATTGCGAGCGAGTTCGCCGGAACCAGGCGTTTTCAAATCCATCACTTTGCTCACGCGCGCATCGATACCCGTTACATCTATCGCACCACTCGTTTCGAGCGACACTTCATAACCCGCATCGCAGAGCGCGGTTAGCAGAGGCCAGCAATCCGGTTGCGCCAGCGGTTCACCACCGGTGACGGTGACGTAACGCGGATGATAATGAGCGACGCGCTCAAGAATAGCGGTCAGCGTCATACGCTCGCCGCCGTGAAATGCATACTCGGTATCGCAATAACCGCAGCGCAACGGACAACCGGTCAGACGCACAAATACGGTCGGCAAACCGAGCGTACGCGTTTCGCCTTGCAGCGAATAAAAAATTTCGGTTATGCGAAGAGAAGAATCCATTGCGAGCGAAGTGACGAGTAGCGAAAAAGTCTATGCGATCGCAGAAATACTGTCTCAGCCGCGCTTAGCGGCCGAGAGGTTCTGGTCGAGAAATTGTTTGGCGAGCTGCGGCGCGGAGCTGCCACTTGCACCGTAATTGTCGATGACTTGTTGCAGCAAGGTTTTGGCTTTGGCTTTGTCGCCTTTCAAGTAATACACCTTGCCAAGTTCATATAACGCATCGGGCGCTTTGCTGTGTTGCGGATAATCGCCGACAACTTTCGAAAATACTTGCTGCGCTTTATTTAAATCCTGCGGCTGCGCCAGCAAATAAGCTTTGCCGAGCCAGTAATACGCATTCGGCGCGAGCGAGCTGCGCGGATAATTGGTGGTAAATGTATTGAATAATTTGATGGCGCCGGGAAAGTCCTGGCCTTTCAATTTGGCGTAAGCGGTTTGGTACGCTTCGTATTCTTCAGGCTTGGCAGTTTCCATCGACGAAGTCGGCGCGGCTTGTACTGGCCCACCGCTCGCAGCAGACGCAGCTGCAGCAGAATTTTGATCGGGCATTACTGCCGCTGGATCGGCCACCGTCGGCGCCGAACCCGCATTGGCTGCAGCCGGTTGACCACTTAGACGGCGATCGAGATCGCTGTAGCGCTCAAGGGACTGCTGCTTCAACGTTTCAATCTGATGGCGCTGCTCTTCGACGAGCCCGCGCAGATCCATCACTTCCTGTTGCAGCGATTGCAGCTGCATTAAAAGATCACCGGTTGCAGCGGCGGGCGCTGCACCAGACGATGCAGACGCTTTACCGCGCGACTGCACCGGCTGACCGGCATCGATTACGGGTGCCTGTGCGTTCGCCATTGCTGCGCTCAGGCACAACGCCGCACCCAGACAACGAATTACGCTCATACGCATAGACACCCTACTCAACGACTATTAATTAAGAACCAGTTCAACGCGACGGTTTTTTGCCCACGCCGACTCATCGTGACCAGCATCGGCAGGACGCTCTTTGCCATAGCTGATCGTTTCGAGACGCGATTTAGCAATGCCGTTCGCAACCAGATATTGCGCAACTGCATTGGCACGACGCTCGCCGAGTGCCAGGTTGTATTCGCGTGTACCGCGCTCGTCAGCATGGCCTTCGACACGAATCGGTTGGGTGCCGTTTTTCAATTTGGCGATGTTGTTGTCGAGAACCGATTGCGCTTCGCTGCTCAGCGTCGATTGATCGAAACCGAAATAAACGGTACGACCGGCTTGAGCATAATCGGAATCCATGCCGCTGCCGTTTGCCGACGAATCGTATCCCGACGAACCATTGCCAGACATACCAGCGCCAGCGTTTTGGTTAGCGCTGTCGTTCGCTTTGTTGCTTGAGCAACCGGCGATCAGAGCCAACGTCATTACCATGCTTGCGGTGAGAGCTACTTTTTTGTTTGTCATGATCCAATCCTAAATAAGAACAAGAGAAAATTTTTGTGTCAGCTGTTACAAACTTCGATGACCAAAACCGCAGTCACAACGCTCCAGCACAAGCACTACCACCTCTGCGCTGAACCATTGAATTTACAATTGCTGAACCAACAGCTATTGAACCAGCAACATGAATATTCAAACGATGTGAAAATGCGTACATCGCTATTCATTTGTCAGAGTAAATTAGCGTCGATCCATGAACGGCGACCAGGACGGTTCGCGCACATCGCCGAAACGCGAAGGCATCAAATATCTGGTGCCGGCGTCAACTGAAACGGCGGCAAGAATACCACGCCCCCCATGCAAAGTCGCGTAGATCAACATCGCGCTATTGGGCGCCACACTCGGCGATTCATCGAGGCTCGACTGCGTCAGAGGGCGCGTTACACCGCGATTGGTATCTTGCAGCACGATATGAAAATCGCCGCTTTCGCGATGCACATACACAAAGCCACTGCCATCCGGCATTGCCCGCGGACGCGCATTGTAATTGCCGTCGAACGTCAGCCGTTGCGCTTCGCCGCCAGTCGCGCTGACTTTATAAATTTGCGGCTTACCACCGCGATCCGATGTAAACAAAATCGATCGGCCATCGGAAGTCCATGCCGGTTCGGTATCGATACCAAAATGATTCGTCACACGCGTCAGTTGTCGAGAGGCAACGTCCATGACATATATCTCGGTGTTGCCGTCTTTCGACAATACCAATGCCAGCCTGCGACCATCGGGCGACCACGTCGGTGAGCTATTGATGCCCTGGAAATTGGTTAATTGCTGACGCGCTCGCGTCCGCAGATTTTCCGTGTAGATCGCGGGGCGGCGCGTTTCGAACGAAACATACGCGATGGTTTCGCCATCAGGCGCCCAGCTCGGAGTCATGAGAGGCTCGCGCTGCGTGCGCAGAATTCGCTCCCGCGCGCCGTCGGCGTCGCTCAACATCAGTCGATAAGTGTTTTGTCCCCTGGCATCGCGCAATGCGGATACATACAGCAATTTCAAACTAAAAATGCCGCGAATACCGGTTATTTTCTCGTAGACCTTATCGGAAATATGATGCGCAACATCGCGCAAACTATCGTTGTAACCCACTTCACGATCGAGCATCACCTGACGCTGATTGATCACGTCGAATAATTCGTACTGCACGGTGTAGCCATTTTGCAGCGGGACAATTTTACCGACGACCAGCCAATCGACATTCAGCGCGCGCCAATCGCGGTACACCACTTCGCCAGCTTCGTGTGGCGTGCCGAGCATATTGCCGGGCGCAAGCGGTGCGAATTGCCCGCTGCGTTTCAAGTCAGCAGATACGATCGATGCAATATCTTCCGGCAGCGCCGGCCCATTCCAGCCGAGCGGCACGACGGCAATCGAGATCGGTTTATCGGCGCCCTTCTGAATCTGAATAGTCAGCTGCGCCCAACTCAATGTGGGTACCAGCAAGCAAACCAATAGCAACAGACGTTTCATCAAACCTCCGAAAAACCTTTATTGACGTAAATCCGTCGGGTTGAAATTCAACATCAAACGGCGAAATTGCTGATCGAACAATTGCGGTGGCTTTATATCGCGCAGATAAGGAAATTTACTCACACGCCGCACCGCATTTACCGCCGATTGATCGAATGCATCGTTACCGCTGCTTTTAACCACCGAGACATTCACAACCTCACCGGTCGGAATCAGTTGAATCAATAACGTTACCTGCATTCCCAGGCGCGCGTTCGGCGGACGGCTCCAGCTATTTTCGATATCGCGCGTGATCATGCCGACGTAGCTGGCGACCGCTTCCTGATCGCGCTCTGCCGCAATGGCGCTGTCTTCGGCTGCCATCGCTTTTGCGAGCTCAGCCCGCTCCTGTTGTTCGCGTTGCTTGCGCGCCTGCTCCTCGGCCTGTTTCTTGCGTTCGGCTTCCTGCTCTTCTTTACGCTTGCGCTCAGTTTCCTGCTTCTGCTGCTCCGCTTTTTTCGCGGCTTCAGCCTTTTCTTTTTCGAGTTGCTTTTGCTTCTCGAGATCGGGTTTCGGCTTTTCCGGCTGCACGGGTTTGATGGGTTCCGGCTTCTTGAGTTCCGGCGCCGGCTTCGGCGGCTCGGGTTTAGGCTGTGGCTTAGGTTCGGGTTTGGGCTCCGGCTTGGGTTCCGGTTTAGGTTCAGCTATCGGTTGCGGCGGCGCTTCGACCGGTTTCGGTTTGGCGCGCATCGCCGGCATCTGCTCCATGCTGATCAATTTCGCCTGTATCACTTTGGGCTGCGGCGGCAATGGCTTTGGCTCGGAGTGGAACGCAAAACTGAAAACGAGCAGAAAAATAACCGCCGCGTGTAACGCGAGCGTAATGGTCAGCGGCAATGCAACGGGTTTGGACATTCTTACGCCCGCGCAATCACAGCTTTTTTGTCGGCTGATCGTCGGTGACCAGACCCACCGATTCAGCGCCAGCTGTTTGCAGTGCGGCCATCAGTTCAACCACATCGCCATATGGCACCTTGCGGTCGCCCCATACGAATACTTTCGTCTCGGGCTTCGCACGCAGCACTTTACCGACGCGCTCGGCAATATCGTCGAGCGAAGTTGCGGCTTGCGCCTGCTCTTGTGTGCCGAGATCGACGTAATAGGAGCCATCAGGCTTGATCGAAACAATCAGCGGTTTATCGTCTTGCGGCGGCACCGGCTGCGCTTTCGCATGCGGTAACTCGACCTGCACCCCCTGCATGATCATCGGCGCAGTCACCATGAAAATAATCAGCAGTACCAGCATCACGTCGATATAGGGAACGACGTTGATTTCGGCCATTGCACCGTAACGTTTTTTTCCGCGCGCCATTATTCGGGTGCTCCTGGATCAGCCGCGCTTGGCATGAGCCTGACGGTGCAGAATGCTGGAGAATTCTTCGGCGAACATATCGTATTTGTTATCGAAGTAATCAGCCCATGCAGCGAAGCGGTTATACGCAATCACCGCTGGAATCGCCGCGAATAAACCCATCGCGGTAGCAATCAGCGCTTCCGAAATGCCCGGCGCAACGGTCTGTAGTGTTGCCTGCTGGACATTCGCCAAACCTTGGAATGAAGTCATAATCCCCCATACGGTGCCGAACAAACCGACGTACGGACTGGTTGAGCCAACCGTTGCGAGGAATGGCAAATGCTCAGCCATTTTTTCCTGCTCGCGCGACATGGCTACGCGCATCGCACGCTGCGTGCCTTCCATTACTGCATCCGGATCGTCGGCGACCGATTGCCGCAATCTGGAAAATTCTTTAAAGCCCGCACGAAAGATACTTTCGGTACCGACGATATGGCCACTTTCGACTTTGCTATTGCCTTGACGGAACAATTGGCTCAAGTCGATACCGGACCAAAACTCCTGCTCGAACGATTCCATTTCGTGTCGCGCTGCACGGAAATAAAGCGCGCGCTGGACAATGAAAAACCACGACACCACTGAGGCCAGCAATAGCGTCAGCATCACCAACTGCACTGTCAGGCTGGCATTCGCAATCAGATGAAATACGGAAACTTCAGGATTCACCCGCGTACTCTCCTCATATCAATTCAAGGGTCGTATTAATCGAACCGGTCAATCGGCTGCATCCAAGGCAATTAATAGCTCTTCTGGAATGCGCTTTGGTTTTAGCGTTTGTCGATCCACACAAACGATATCGACCTGACCGCCGCATAGTTCATCGGCGCCGCGCAGTATACGCTGTTCGAATATCAGTTGCGCCGAACGATGTTCGACTATGCGTGCCGTGGTAATCAACTCGTCATCGAGCATCGCCGGACGATGATATTGCACATTCACCCCATGCACGACGAACATCAAATTACTGCTGAAAATGGCCGCCTTACCGAAGCCGTGCGAACGCATGAATTCGGTACGGGCGCGCTCCATGTACTTCAGATAATTCACGTAGAACACGATACCGCCGGCATCGGTGTCCTCAATGTAGACACGCAACGGCCAGCGAAATTCATCCATCACGACTCTTCTCATTCAGAGTCGTCGCCATCGAGCGGTAGCGACGTTTGACCGCGCGCTTCCTCGCGCGAATCGTTGCGCGTGTAATTCAAACCGAAATGCAGATATGCGTTGCGCGTCGCCATTCGTCCTCGCGGCGTGCGCACGATATAGCCTTGCTGAATCAAAAAAGGTTCCAACACATCCTCGATCGTATCGCGCTCTTCACTGATCGCAGCGGCAAGACTGTCGACACCGACGGGGCCGCCGTCGAACATTTCAATCATCGCCAACAGCAAACGGCGATCGAGATGATCGAAACCGCGTTGATCGACATTGAGCATATTCAATGCGCGATCGGCGATATCCGTCGTGATGGTGCCATCGCCCTTCACTTCCGCGTAATCGCGCACACGTCGCAGCAGGCGATTCGCAATTCGCGGTGTGCCGCGAGCGCGTCGCGCAATTTCGCGCGCGCCATTCGGTTCGATGTTGATACCGAAAATACCGCCGGCACGCTGGACGATATGTGTCAGATCTTCGACGTTATAAAACTCGAGCCGCTGCACAATGCCGAAACGATCCCGCAGCGGCGAGGTCAGCAAACCCGCCCGCGTTGTGGCACCGACCAATGTGAACGGCGGCAAATCCAATTTAATCGAGCGCGCTGCGGGACCTTCGCCGATCATGATATCGAGCTGAAAATCCTCCATCGCCGGGTACAGGACTTCTTCGATTTGCGGATTCAGCCGGTGAATTTCATCAATGAACAACACATCGCCGGGTTCGAGATTGGTCATCAGCGCCGCGAGATCGCCCGCGCGTTCAAGCACGGGGCCGGACGTCGTTTTTAGCGACACGCCCATCTCATTCGCGAGAATATTCGCCAGCGTGGTTTTACCAAGACCGGGCGGGCCGAAAATCAACGTGTGATCGAGCGGCTCGCCGCGATTACGTGCGGCACTGACGAATATTTCCATCTGCTCGCGCACGACATGTTGACCGACATATTCGGCCAGCGTCTTCGGGCGCACCGCGCGATCGAGCCCTTCCTCGCGCGGATTCGCCTGCGGAGCGATCAGTCGATCGTGTTCGATCATTTATCGATTACCACGTAAAAGTGCATTAGCTTTTCACAGCATTTTTCAATGCCGCGCGAATCAGCTCTTCGCTGCTGGCGTTATCTTTCTTGACCGCTGCGATCATGCGAGTCGCTTCCTGCGGTTTGTAGCCGAGTGCGATCAGCGCCGATTCCGCTTCGAGCAATTGTTCGTTATCGCCACGCGGTAATTGCGCTGCGCCCTCACCGACGCTGACGCCATCGGCATGCCAATCGTGCAACCGATCGCGCATTTCGATCAGCAGACGCTCGGCGGTTTTTTTACCGACACCCGGCAGCTTCACCAATCCTGCGGCGTTGTTGTCGCGTACACAACGCACGAAATCGGCGACATCCATACCGGATAAAATCGTCAACGCCAATTTCGGTCCGACGCCGTTCACTTTGATCAATGCACGAAACAATGCGCGATCCTGCAAGCCGGCGAACCCAAATAACAGATGCGCATCTTCGCGCACGATCAAATGCGTAAATAATTCGACGTGTTCGCCGAGCGCCGGCAATTGATAAATCGTTGTCATCGGCGCGTGAATTTCATAGCCGACGCCGTTCACGTCGACCAATAATTCGGGCGCTTGTTTTTCGAGTAATTTTCCACGGATTCTGCCGATCATTGTGTCCACTGCTTAACGAGGTTTCGCTGCGGCATTCATTTTCTTGAGACACGCAGCAAGTACATCCCTGTCGCTGACGGTCTCAAGAAAACGAATTCCACAGCTCTTCGATGTTCGGTGCAATTATCCCAAACGCCCACGCCGCATACGACCGAGCCCCTGCCCGTTCATCGCCATACCAAGCACACCTTGGCGAGTGTTCGCGTGACACAGCGCTGCAGCGAGAGCATCGGCCGCATCTTCCTGCGGCGACGCAGGCAATTTCAGCAATGTTTTGACCATGTGCTGTACCTGCTCTTTATTAGCCGCACCGGTACCGACCACCGCCTGCTTGATTTGGCGCGCGGTATATTCGGCCACGATTAAATCATGGCGAACGCAAGCGACAATCGCCGCTCCGCGCGCCTGCCCCAATTTCAAAGCAGAGCCCGCGCTTTTCGCCATAAACACTTCCTCGACGGCGACCTCATGCGGGCCGTGGCTATCGATGATTTCGGAAATGTTATCGAAAATAATTTTGAGGCGATCAGCGAGGGCGATTACCGGTAATCGAATCACACCGCTGGCGACGTAAGTGTGACGGCTGCCCTGCACGCTGATGATGCCGAAGCCGGTTTTGCGCGAGCCGGGATCAATGCCGAGAATTAATGTCATGCACCGAGCCGTGGAATGGGTTTGGCTATTATGGACACAGTTTCAAACGGACTGGCAAGCGCACGAAAATCGCTATGCCAGCCGTTTATTTCGCTCATGCGTTGAGTTGTTCCATTACGTCGGCGGAAATATCCGCGTTGGTGTAAACGTTCTGAACGTCGTCGAGATCTTCCAGCGCATCGATCAGATCGAGCACGGTTTCCGCGGCGTCTTTATCGAGCGGTACCTGCGTTGCGGCGATCATCGCAACATCCGCGCTATCCGGCTTTAGTCCAGCCTTGATCATTGCATCCTTGATTGCGCCGACCGTTTCCCACGGCGTCAGCACTTCGATCGAGCCGTCGTCGTGCGTGATCACATCATCGGCACCCGCATCGAGCGCAACTTCCATCACCTGATCTTCGCTGGCACCGGCTTCGAAAATAATCTGGCCTTTGCGCGCAAACAAATAAGCGACCGAACCGTCGGTACCGAGATTGCCGCCGCGTTTCGATAACGCATGGCGTACTTCAGCGACAGTACGATTGCGGTTGTCGGTGATGGCTTCGATCAACACCGCAACGCCACCCGGCGCATAACCCTCGTAAGTCAGCTCCTCGACATTCTCGGCTTCATTGGTGCCGGCGCCGCGCGCGATTGCACGGTCGATGATGTCGCGCGTCATGTTGGCAGTCAGCGCTTTATCGACTGCCGCGCGCAGACGGGGATTATCCGCAGGTTCTGGACCACCCAGTTTTGCCGCGATGGTCAGCTCGCGAATGATCTTGGTAAAAACCTTACCTTTCTTCGCGTCCTGGCGCGCTTTGCGATGCTTGATGTTTGCCCATTTGCTGTGACCGGCCATCGCTCACTCCTCGCTTTTGCGCAAGCGAATATTCAATTCGCGCAATTGCGCTGCATCGACTGCGCCGGGTGCGTCCGTCATCAAACAAGCGGCAGTTTGCGTTTTCGGAAATGCGATTACATCGCGAATCGATTTGGCACCGACCATCAGCATGACCAGACGATCGAGACCGAACGCAAGACCACCATGTGGCGGCGCGCCGTATTTCAAGGCATCGAGCAGGAAACCAAATTTTTCCTCGGCCTCCGCTTCGCCAATACCGAGAATGCGGAACACTGCTTCCTGCATTTCGCGGCGATGAATACGAATCGAACCGCCGCCGAGCTCGGTACCGTTCAGCACCATATCGTAAGCATTAGAAAGCGCGGATGCCGGATCGCGCTCAAGCTCTTCCGGTGAACACAACGGCGATGTAAACGGATGGTGACACGGCGACAGGCGACCTTCGCCATCCTAATCGAACATCGGGAAATCGACGACCCACAACGGCGCCCATTGACGCGTATGCAGATTTAAATCTTCGCCGATTTTGATACGCAACGCGCCGAGCGCATCGGCAACGATTTTCTTTTTGTCCGCGCCAAAGAAAATAATGTCGCCATCGACCGCTTCGAGTCGCTTGATCAAATCCATCACGACATTTTCAGGCATGAATTTGATGATCGGCGATTGCAGGCCTTCGAGACCTTTCGCCAATTCGTTGACCTTGATCCACGCCAAACCCTTCGCGCCGTAATTCGCGACAAAGCCGGTGTAATCATCGATTTGGCGCCGCGACAACTGCAAACCGCCGCCCGGAACTTTCAATGCAGCAACACGGCCTTTTGGATCGTTCGCCGGTCCGCTGAAGACTTTGAAATCCACTTGTTTCATCAAGTCGCAAATCGAAACGAGTTCGAGCGGAATACGCAGATCGGGTTTATCCGAACCAAAGCGGCTCATCGCTTCCGAATACTGCATGCGCGGGAATTCGCCGAGATCGACACCGAGCACGGTTTTGAACAGCTCGCGAATCATGCCTTCGGTAATCGCCATGATGTCGTCGGCGCCCAGGAACGAGGTTTCGATATCGATCTGCGTGAATTCGGGTTGACGATCCGCACGCAGATCCTCGTCGCGAAAACATTTCGCAATTTGATAGTAACGATCGAAGCCCGACACCATCAGCAATTGCTTGAACAACTGCGGCGATTGCGGCAGTGCGAAAAACTTGCCGGCATGAGTACGGCTCGGTACCAGATAATCGCGCGCGCCTTCGGGTGTGGCGCGAGTCAGAATCGGCGTTTCAAGATCGAGAAAGCCTTGCGCATCGAGATAACCGCGCAACGTTGACGTAATACGTGCGCGCAGACGCAGACGATCCTGCATTTCAGGGCGGCGCAAATCGAGATAGCGATAGCGCAGACGCACTTCTTCGCCTACCGAATTGTGTTCATCGAGCGGAAACGGCGGTGTGGCCGCGGCATTCAGAATTTCGATGTCTTTGCCGAGCACTTCGATCGTGCCGGTCGGCATGTTCGGATTAACCGTATTCGCGGTGCGTGCACGCACACGTCCGGAAATTTTCACGACGTATTCGCTGCGCACTTTATCCGCGCGTTGAAAATGCTCGCCGACATCAGGATCGAACACCACCTGCACAATGCCTTCGCGATCGCGCACATCGAGGAAGATCACGCCGCCGTGATCCCGGCGGCGATCGATCCAACCGCACAGGGTGATGTCTTGATCGATGTGGTCGCTGCGAAGCGTTCCGCAGTAGTGGGTGCGCATGCTCAAAATGTCGGTCCTTAAATCGAAATCACTGATAAAAATTAATGGCAGGCGCAGCCGTTGCCGTGACCGGCCGCGGGTGCCGCAGCTGTGGCGCTAGAGGCGCTCTCGGATGACGCAGCGCTGGCCGGTGTCGACGATTCGCTTGCCGCACTCTCGCCGCCGGTAGTCACATTTTTTTTGCCGCCGGATTTGAAATCGGTTTCGTACCAGCCGCCGCCTTTCAGCCGAAATCCTGCTGCGGACACCTTTTTACGCAGCGCCGACGCTTTGCATTGCGGGCACTCGCTAAGCGGCGCATCGCTAATCTTCTGCAGAGCCTCAAGCGCGTGCGAGCACGCATCGCATTGATATTCATAGATCGGCATGGGTTTTCTCCAAACAAAACAGGCGAGACAGGCCCTGAAGGCGCGCGATTATACCTGAAGCCTTATGGCCCCAGTAATGGGAGGAGAGGGGGCGTACAGACAAAAATGCAATCGATTCAGGAAGGAAAAACGCCTGGACAGAAATGAAAACGCCGGACAGATGCCCGGCGTGAAGAGATATCGCTGGGCTTATGCCTCGACGAATTCCTTCAGTTTTTTCAGCGGCCGTACTTTGACTGCCACCGAGGCAGGCTTGGCCTTGAATGTGGTCTCTTCGCCGGTGAATGGATTGATGCCTTTACGTGCTTTGCGCGCCGGCTTTTTCACCGTGGTGATTTTCAGCAGACCAGGCAATGTGAATTCGCCCAGACCTTTTTTGCCGATACTGCGAGCGATCAGTGATTCGATTTCGTCGAATACTGCGGATACTTGCTTACGGTTCAGCTCGGTAGCTTCAGCGATAGATGTCAATACTTGGCTTTTCGACAACTTGGTGGTTACTGCGGCAGCTGCTTTTTTCGGTGCTGCGGCGACAACTTTTTTCGCAGCGACTTTTTTTGCGGCTGGTTTAGCTGCAACTTTCTTCTTTGGAGCGGCTTTCTTAATGGCCATTATCGGATTCCTGTCGGTTGTTCCTGGAAGAGTAATCACCCCTAACAACATCACAGCGATACGCAAAACCTCGATAAAAACAGCGTATTTCGCGCACACCTGCAAATGTCAGCGCATGATATAGACGAACAAACACTGCAATACAAGCATTTTTTGCATTCAGCGCTAAAAAAGCACCTGTTTTTAGGTGTTTTTTTATGAATGGGGTAGAAAATCGAAAAAACTACCGAAGAAAACAGTCTTTTCGATGGCCTCAAATAACTCAGCTTGTGGTGTGTGCGGGTTGTAATCCGATGTCCCGCAGCAGCTCTTCCAACGCCACCACTCGTTGATGTAACGCGGCATCTTCATAAGGAACTGGCGGTGCCGCACCCCAAACTGGACGCGGCCACGCGGCATCGCTTTTGAAGCGCGCGATGATATGCACATGCAACTGCGACACGACATTTCCAAGCGCAGCAATGTTCATTTTGTCTGCACCACAATGTCCGGCGAGTGCAGAGCTTACGTGGCTGATTTCATCGAGTAATTGCTGCTGATCGATGTGTGGCAGCTCGAATAGTTCAGTAATTTCGGGACGGCGCGGAACCAGAATCAACCACGGATATTGCGCGTCGTTCATCAGCAATACGCGACTCAATGCGAGATCGCCAATCACCGCGCAGTCTTTTGCCAACTGGGTATGCAGCTCGAACATATGCCTTCCTCCACCGCGTCATTCAATCGTAAAATGCGTGCTCTTTTGCTTATTGGAAGCCACCTCCCTCATGCGCGCAAGTCAATTGCTTCTCGCCACGATCAAAGAAACGCCCGCCGATGCCGAAGTCATCAGCCATCAACTCATGCTGCGCGCCGGACTGATTCGCAAACTGGCATCCGGGCTTTACACGTGGTTGCCGCTCGGTTTGCGCGTATTGCGAAAAGTGGAAGCCATCGTGCGCGAGGAAATGAACAAAGCAGGCGCGCAGGAAGTCTTGATGCCCGTGGTGCAACCCGCCGAGCTTTGGCAGGAATCGGGACGCTGGGAGCAATACGGTCCCGAACTCGCGCGTTTGCACGATCGCCATGATCGCGCGTTTTGCCTCGGCCCGACGCACGAGGAGGTCATCACCGACCTGGTTCGTAACGAACTCAAAAGCTACAAACAACTGCCGGCGAATTTTTATCAGATTCAAACCAAATTTCGCGATGAAATTCGGCCGCGTTTCGGCGTGATGCGCGCGCGCGAATTCATCATGAAAGATGCGTATTCGTTCCATAACGATCAGGCGTCGCTGCAGCAAACCTACGACGCCATGCATCGCGCCTACTGCAATATTTTTACGCGACTCGGTTTGGATTTCCGACCCGTACTCGCCGATACCGGCTCGATCGGCGGCACCGGCTCGCATGAATTTCACGTACTCGCGGCATCGGGCGAAGACGACATCGCATTTTCGAACAGCAGCGATTACGCGGCGAATGTCGAAATGGCCGAAGCAGTCGCCCCACACGGCAATCGTCCCGCCGCTACACAATCTCTACAAAAAATCGCGACGCCGAATGCGCATACGATCGATGAAGTCGCTGCATTATTAAAAATCGACGCAAAACAAACGGTAAAAACGTTGATCGTGCTCGGCGCACACGAGGAACGCGAGGAAGAGAAAGCGGCAAAAGCCGCTTCGCTGGTGGCACTGGTAATTCGCGGCGATCACACGCTCAACGACATAAAAGCCGAAAAAATTGCGGGCATCGCCAAACCGCTGACATTCGCAAGCGATGAGCAGATCCGCGCGACGATCGGCTGCAATCCGGGATCGATCGGCCCTGTCGGTTTGAATATTCCGGTAATCGTCGATCGTAGCGCCGCGCATCTCGCCGATTTTGTCTGCGGCGCGAATGACGACGGCTTCCATTTGACCGGCGTTAATTGGGAGCGCGATTTGCCGCTCGCGCGCAGCGAAGATTTGCGCAATGTCGTCGAAGGCGATCCCAGCCCGGACGGTAATGGCACGCTGCAAATAAAACGCGGCATCGAAGTCGGCCATATTTTCCAGCTCGGCACTAAATATTCGGACGCGATGCAGGCGAAAGTGCTGAACGAAGAAGGTCGCGAGCAGGTGATGATCATGGGCTGCTACGGCATCGGCATCAGCCGTGTGGTCGCGGCTGCGATCGAGCAAAATCACGATGCCAACGGAATTATCTGGCCGGAAGCGCTCGCGCCGTTCCAGATCGTCATCGTGCCGCTGAATGCGCAGAAATCCGAAGCCGTTCGCACCGCTGCGGAACAGCTTTACGAGCGTCTGCAAAGCATGGGCTATGCTGTGTTACTCGATGACCGCAACGCACGTCTCGGAGTGATGCTAGCGGACAGCGATTTAATCGGCATTCCGCATCGATTTGTTATCGGCGATCGCAGCCTCGCCGAAAATAAACTCGAATACAAAGGTCGCCGCGATACCCAGGCCAGTGAAATTGCTCTGCACGATGTCGACACATTTGTTCAAACACAAATCCCCCGCCGCTAAATTTCCGGCGTCTCAATGGCTGAGCGCGCTGGCTTTAATAGTCGCGCTCACCAGCATAATGTCCTCTTCAGCATTGGCTGGCGCCTTACCCGCCAATGCGCAAGAACGCGCTGAAATGCGCGTCTTTTTAAAAGAGGCGATAACCAAATCGGATAGTTTTGTCGATCGCTTCGACGCGGAAGTTTGGCTGCTCGATATGTCGACGCGGCTGACTCCGTATATGCAGAACCCCGAGGAACGGCTCGACTTACTGCGTGCCATCCATCGCGAAGCCAAACGCGCACAGCTGAAACCGGATCTGGTGCTCGCTCTGATTCAGATAGAAAGCCGCTTCGATCGTTACGCGGTATCGCGCGCTGGCGCGCAGGGATTAATGCAGGTGATGCCATTCTGGAAAAACGAAATCGGCCATCCCGAAGATAATCTCACCGATGTCGCCACCAACCTTCGTTATGGCTGCCAAATCCTCAAGTACTACATGCAAAAAGAGAATGGCAGCTGGATGCATGCACTAGCGCGTTACAACGGAAGCTATGGAAAATTGTGGTATCCGACACGCGTTATGGATGCGTGGCGCGATCGCTGGTATGCCGGCGATATGTGAGCGGAAAATGCGATTGAACGATTAAAGGAGGCCGAAATTCTTGAGTGCGAGAGCCAGCTTTTCATTGTTGATGGGCTTGCGGATGAAATCCAAGGCTCCCAGTTGCAAAACACGTTCGCGCGCTTCGGGTTGTATATCGGCAGAGATCACGATGACCACCGCTTTTAATCCTTCCGCACGAATCTGTTCGAGCACTTGATAACCATCCATCTCCGGCATGGTTAGATCGAGAAACACCATTTCTCCCTTGCCGGCGCGAATCGCAGCCAAGCCTTCGACACCGTTAGTCGCAAATGTCACATCGACATCCCAGCCCTCAGGCAGGGCTCGCTGCACCTGTTTGCGCGCCATATTGGAGTCATCGCAAATCAACAGAGGAATAGACATTTCGCAACAACATCCCGACCCGACAAAACAATGCAGGTCAGTATAGCCCGCTCGGGACGCTTTGCCGGTTACGACCCGGTCGCGGCGCTGTTAGCAACGAACAGCTCGCCCAGCTTACCGCCCTGATTCCAACGTTCGAGAATCGACGCCAACTCGCGCGCCTGGCGATGCAGAGCCTGCAATTCCTCGACGCTATCGCGTCGGCCTGTGTAGACGGGCAGCTTCAGCAGCTCGCCGACTAGCGAGTGCTGGGGCTGCTCGGTGCGCATCACCTCAAGACGCCAGCGCACGCTGTGCACCACCGTGCGATAAAACAACAACTTGGTCGAAAGATCGACCTGGGTGAAATTCTCGAGCGTTCCAAATGCCTTGAAATCACACGCAAACAACAGTGCGCCGCGATCTTGTGAAGCCGCCACGGTTGCTTTGCGCTCCTGATCCGATAACTGCGCGAGATCGCCAAACAACTCGCCGGGCGTAATCACATTGATCTCGTCGTCAGGATCGGGACGATCCCGATAAACCACCAGCTTGCCCTTCACGAGGAAATATAACCACGAACCCTTTTCACCGCGGCGCATGATGGTTTCGCCAGCATCCAGATCGACCAGGCAGCTATAGCCCAGCAACAACTGCAATTGTTTTTCATCGCGCAGACGTAATTCTTTAAAAAAAGGAATTCTCGTCAGCAACGACGTTAACTCGGCGGGTGATACATGGCGGATTTCTTTAATTTTCATGCAGGGCCTTATGCATATGCGATTAGTCCGGCTCGGCCGGAAATTATTATTGGAATATTAACGGTTAAATCTAGCGTTCTGCGCTGTGAACTGGTGCAAGGTTTGTTCTCTTCATCGCGCGCTCGCAGCAATTCGCTCGCTTGAGTTTTATGGTCTACATTTAGCCGCACAAAGTGTAACGGACATATCGAGGCATCGTTAATAAAGCGATGCGCGATATAGGTTTACTCAGAGAGTGCACCTTATTTCTAAGCGGATTTAGCGATACGAATAATATGAAACACATACTCGGCTTTATTTTACTCATATCCTCCTTTGCGGCATCGATGGCCTCCGCGCAGAACGATCTGAATATGAACGGGATCGCGAGCTTCGAACAACTCCGCAAGGAATATTACATTGGCGCGCTGTATCTCGGCTGGGCGGGACGCGATGCCGCCACGATCACTAATATGCCGGGCAAGAAACGCATGGAGCTGCGTATCACGGCAGACCGCTGGCCTTCGCTGCGGTTCGCGCAAATGTGGAATCAGCTGATTACGATCAATAATCCGAGCGCGACGCTGAATGCGAACGCTAATGACATGCTGGCGTTTACATCATTGCCGAAAGGCGATTTGGTCGCGGGCGATATTCTCGCCATCGAGCTGACTGGGAATAACACCACGCTGGTGACCTTGAATGGCACACCGGCACTACGCACCGGCAGCCCAGCACTATTCAACATGCTGCTGAACAGTTGGATCGGCCAGCGCCCACCGTCATCCGAATTCAAGCGAGACAT
This sequence comes from uncultured Spongiibacteraceae bacterium, assembly GCA_946480345.1. The sequence goes on along the minus strand of CAMLJR010000035.1, from coordinate 3,570 downwards.
TCTGGAACTGCAAAAATCGGCGGCCGGAACTGAATTGCTCGCTCGCTATCAAGCGGTCCAACCGAACGATAGCCGCAAGAAAGTGATCGCCGGCTGGGGCTTTAAAGCGTCTGCCCCGGAAACGGAAACGCCTCCCGCGACAGCCACTGCGCCGGCGCCAGCTCCATCCGCGACGCCCGCACCAGCGCCCGCCGTTGCTGCGACTGCGCCGAAGACCGAAGCACCCAAGCCCGAAGCGCCTAAACCACAACCTGAACCCAAGGCACCGCCGGCGGCTGCGCCCGCCAAACCCGCCGCGACCGCTGCCGCACCAGCGCCGGCAGCTAATGACGCGCAACAGATTGCCGAACAGCAGGCTCGTGCGGCAGAAGCCAAAGCACAGGCAAAGGCCAAGCAGGAGCTCCAGGCGCGGCTGTACGACAGCTATCTGGGTGAGGTACGCAAACTCGTCGTACGCCACGTGGAATATCCCAAGCGCGCGCAGAAAGACAATATCGAAGGGTTGGTGATGATGCGCGTGCGCATCGATCGCGGCGGTAATCTCGCCTCCTTCGAGATCGCGCAATCCGCCGACGATTTGCTTGATGAAGCGGCGCTAAAAGCCGTTAAAAAAGCGGCGCCGTTTCCAAAAGCGAGCGACCAGCTGGAAGGCAACATATTTGAATTTTTAGTCCCGATGGTATTTAAGCTCGCGCAATAGCGGGCTTACGATTTCGACAAGATGGTATATGCAGCATCCGACAGCTACGTCGTTAAATACGTTATTGCCCGATTTGGAAGGCACGAAACAACTCCCGCAAACCGAGCTGATTCTGTGTCATTTCTGCCGGGCTGCCGTCACCAGTCGACAGGACGAACTCACCATTGCCGGTAATCACCAGCATCGGTTCGTCAATCCGGGTGGCCTTCACTATGTAATCGGTTGTTTCAAGGTCGCGCCGGGCTGCGATATCAGCGGCCCCGCCATTAAGGATTTTTCCTGGTTCAAGAATCACAGCTGGCAGTTAGCGCGCTGTAGCGATTGCGGCGAACATCTCGGCTGGTTTTATCAGCAGGGGGAATCGAGCCAGTTTTTTGGTTTGATCGTCGATAAGCTGCGCTACCCGGACCCCGCAACCTAGATGACTGGCCGCCTCGCGAAGTAGCATGACCGGCAATGCGGCCCTATGATACGCGGCCGTTTCCCGTGCCTGACTGCAATGACCTCCTCCACTTTTATCGTTCCGTACTGCGATCGCCCGATCAACATCGTCCACGCCGACGACGCAATCGTCGTCGTCGATAAACCGTATGGTCTGTTATCGGTGCCAGGACGCGATCCGGCCAACCGCGACTGCGTGCCATCGCGGTTGAACAGTGAATTCGGCGAGCTGCGCATTGTGCATCGGCTGGATTTCGACACATCGGGGTTAATGATTCTCGCGCGCACGCCGGAAGCGCATCGCCATTTGAATCGTCAATTCGAAAAACGCGAAACCGAAAAATTTTACGAAGCGCTGGTCTGGGGCCTGCCGTCGAACGACGAAGGCAGCATCGATTTACCGATCTGCGTCGACTGGCCGAATCGGCCACGCAAAATTATCGATTACGTAAACGGTAAAAACGCGTTGACGCACTACCGTGTGATGCAGCGCGATAGTGAACGCCATATTTCGCGCGTCGAATTGCAACCCATCACCGGACGCTCTCATCAATTGCGCGTGCATTTGGCTGAGATTGGTCATCCGATTTTAGGCTGCCCGTTTTACGCGCACGAACAGGCAAAAAATGCATGGAGCAGGTTGACGCTGCATGCTCGCCAATTGCGTGTCACGCATCCACTCAGCGGTGAAATGCAAACCTTCATCGCGCCAGTACCGTTTTAATCGCCATTTTCCGCACTCATCGAGTGGCATAGAATCGAGTGGCCTTCATTCGCGTGAGCGCGCCGATGGTCACATTGCAGGAATCCGCCGAAGAATCGCTGTTGATCGCTCAGCCGAATCGCTCGGCCAGCTGGCGCCTGAATAAACTCATCATTGCGTTGTTTGCGATGTGGTGGACGGTAATCGCGGGCGTCTTTGTTTATCTGGGTTTATGGCCAATTGTGCCGTTCGCCGGTATTGAAATCGCAGGCCTGGCCTTCGCGCTGTATTACGTCTGCTGGAAGCTACAACAGCGGCATGTACTGCGCTTTCGTGCACAACAATTGATTTTGCAGAAGGGCGCGTATTACCCGCGCTTCACTTGGCAATTCCCGCGCGATACCGTATCGCTGTCGGTGGAAGTTCAACCCCATCCGTGGGACCCGCTGAAAATATTCTTATGCGATCACAACGAGCAAATTCCGCTCGGCAACTTTCTCAACAAGGACGACAGTAAAACACTGCTCGCACTATTGCGCGCCCAAGGGTTACGGGTGCGCAATCACAGTGGCCCGATGCGGCTCGATATTTAAAATCCGAAGGCGCGATTAATCCACCCACCATTCAATTGAGCCGAAACGGCCGTAATCGGCGACATACAACCCGCGTTCGAGCGGTACCGCTTTGCCCAATGTGCCAGTGATGAGCACTTGGCCCGGCTCGATGGCCCAGCCGCTCGCAATCGTGCGATTGACCAGCCAGAGCAGAACCTGCCATTGATCGCCGACGACATCGAACGCCGTGCCCTGCGTCAGCGGTTCGCCCTCGCGATATAGCGTCACAGCAATGGCGTTCGGATCGGTGACGCTCGATGCGCGGCCACGGCCTGCGATGTAATGCTTGGCGCCAGCATTCGTCGCTATCAGATCGAGCGGATGAAATTTGTCGTTTCCTGCATGCGCCAAATCGGGTAACTCGATCACCGGCAATACCTCGGCCACGAGCGTGCGTAATTCATTTACGTCGCGAACGGGACGGCGCAAGGTTTCGGATAACCGAAAGCCGATCTCCACCTCGGCAAAAGGCTGACGGTATTGCCGCAAATCGATGTGATAACCATCCTCGCGGCTTTTCACGCCACTGTTCGGCAGCAGCACTGCTGCAATCGGCTCGCTCGCGCCGAATGCCTGTTGACTGGCGAGACTGGTTAAACCCGCTTTATAACCATCCGGCGAACGCCCCTGCACAACCTGATCGAGCGCCTGGCGCTGAATCCGATAGGCAATCGGAGTGGTCAGCGCCTTACCGTACGATGGCCGCAGCAACGGCACCGGTTCGTTGCGCAACCACGCCTGACTGACGCGCTGGCCGCCATCCTGGGTCGGATCAACCGTCGCGCAACCGGCTAGTAAAACCGCGCCGATCAACGCCGCCGCCCAGTATTTATTCGCTTTAACCATCTCTTCGTAATCCCCGTATAGGCACCGTTTTGAACGGCGGCTAGCATAGCCCAGCGCCGCGCGGAGCGCCCCTCGTTCGGGTAAACTACGCGCCCTTCGTCAGACCGCACCGCCATTTGCGGTGTTTTGCAGAGCATTTATTTGATGTCCGTTTCCCCGTCCGAAACCAAACCCGGCCCCTCCGAGAGCAAGACCGATACGAAAAAAATCGGCTTCGTCAGCCTCGGCTGCCCGAAAGCGCTGGTCGATTCCGAACGCATCCTCAC
>CAMLJR010000034.1 GCA_946480345.1 uncultured Spongiibacteraceae bacterium | reverse complement strand
ACTGTTTACAGCACCGTGACGCCACTTCAATACCAAATCGCAACAGTAAACGCAGAAACAAACATCGGGCATGTTAAAAAGCCATGGGTTAGAAAGACCTACTTCTTATTATTTATTATCTTTCCGTTCTTTACGCTTCTTTGCTTCTGGCTGCGCTTTTTGTTTTTTTCCGGGGGAGAATCGGAATGGGGATTACTAATTTTCTTTACGCTAATTTTTGTGCCCACAATAGGCTTTTATCTTTACCAATGGGACAAGAATAATGGGTTTTAATTATTAATTTAAACTAGAGTTATGCGAGAAGCGGGGTTAATTATTTAATAGCAACCTCGGCGAAATCAGAGCGAGACACAGCCATGACAACGATAGCCGATCACGACTCCTACATTGCCGCAGCACCGGAGCCCTTCCGACTCTTGCTGAAACAGTTGCGTGCGCGTTTGGCACGCGCGCTACCGGAAGCGGAGGAGATCGTGGCTTACAACATGCCGGGGTTTATGATCGAAGGTGCCATCGTCGCGAGCTATGCGGCTTTCAGCAAGCAGTGCGGAGTGTATTTCCTTCCCGGCGCCATCTCCGAACATGCCGAAGAAATCGCAGCCACCGGCCTAAAGGCGACCAAGACCGGTATTACTTTCTCGCTGCGCAAGCCAATTCCGGACGAGCTCGTCGAACGGTTGGCGCGGGCGTCGTGCAAAGAAGCAAAAAATACGACAACTGACACAAGGAGAGATCAATGACCATCAAAGGTAGCTGTCATTGCGGTAAAACCACCTTCGAGATAGAAGGGGAAATTCCCGAGCAGCTCACGCGTTGCACCTGCTCTTTTTGTTCAAAACGAGGCAGCTTGTATGCTTACTATCAGCCAGAACAGTTTCGTGTAAGCGTGTCTCCCGAAGATGATGGAATCTATCGCTGGAACTCCAAACTTATCGATCATCATTTCTGCAAGAACTGTGGCATTACAACGTTCTCTGATAGCCCCGCATTTGAACTTGGCGTGGTATGGGACAACAAAACTCGCCGCATCGGCGTCAACGCTCGACTATTCGATAACTTCGATGCAGCAAGCGCGCCTGAATTCGTCATCGACGGAAAGAATTTGTGGTGATCGATTTACGGTCGCGATTAATTAATTCAACAACCATATCGAATGATTCGCCATAGTTTTGTTGGTTATTGGCAAGTAAATTTGAATGTAACAAGGAATTCTGAACTAATCCGCATCGCGCAACTCCAGATTAGAACGGTGATAAAGCCATTTAATCGAAAGCGAGGCGAAGCAGATGAATATCATTCTTGGAGGTACCGGCCATATCGGATCGACAACAGCGCAGGCTCTGCTTAAACACGGCGAGGCCGTCACAATTGTCACGCGTGATGCAGCACATGGCTCAGCCTTGAAAGAGATTGGTGCTCAAATTGCTGTTGCCGATATTCGCGATACTCACAGATTACGCGAGGTGCTCAGTACCGGCACACGAGCCTTTCTGGTTAATCCGCCCGCCCCTCCTTCCAGCGATACCGACACCGAAGAGCGCAAGAATGTTATGGCCATCATTGACGCGCTCGATGGAGTTCCGCTGGAGAAAATTGTTGCCGCTTCAACTTTTGGCGCGCGTCCCGGTGAGCGATGCGGTGATCTCACGGTGCTTTATGAGTTCGAAGAAAAACTGCGGATACAGCCTATTCCTGTCGCGATTAACCGCGGCGCCTATTACATGAGCAACTGGTTGGGCATGCTCGATAGTGTGCGCGAACGCGGAACGTTACCGAGTTTTTTTCCGGCGGATCACGCCATGCCCATGGTCGCTCCAAAAGATGTGGGCGATGCTGCCGCACGCAGACTTCTCGAACCAGCTAGCGCAACTGATCTTCGTTATGTGGAAGGACCCGAGCGCTACACACCCCGGAATGTGGCCGACGCATTCTCCAGCGCGCTGGGAATTAACGTCGAGGTCGAAACTATTCCGCGTGCTGCGTGGGAGGAAACATTCATGCGCTTCGGCTTCTCGCCCGCAGCTGCACGAACTTATGCGTGTATGACAGGAACGGTAATAGACGATGCCGATGAATTGCCTGACAATCCTGAGCGCGGGACGACAACGCTGCACGATTACATTCGCGATAACGTAAAGTCGACGACAAATTAAAAATTAATACGCAGGATGCGCACTATTAGCGCAATCAAATTATTCAAGGAATAACGATGCCGCTCATCCTTACTTCCCAATCCGCTTGGGTGTTGTTGCTCTTCGCTGGGCTGCTCGAGATCGTGTGGACGATCAGCATGAAAGCGTCGCATGGTTTTACCAAGCATCACTACACTGCGATCACATTAGTCGCAGCCACACTCAGTTTCTGGCTGCTCGGGCTGGCGCTGCGCCAACTCCCGGTCGGCACTGCTTATGCAGTTTGGACCGGGATCGGCACTGTCGGAGCGGCAATTCTCGGTATCGCGATTTTCGGTGAGTCGCTTAATTTCGCGCGGCTCGCATGCATTGCGCTCATCGTGATCGGCATTATGGGGCTCAAGCTTTTAAGCGGCGATGCTGTCGCCTAGCTTTTACTTAAAACGTAATCTTTACCGAAGCTGCACTGCGTTTCGCCTCGCCATGAAATACCGCTTCGATATTATTGCCATCGGGATCGATCACGAATGCAGCGTAATAACCGGGATGATACGGACGCTCGCCCGGCGCACCATTGTCTTTGCCGCCGCTGGCTAGTGCAGCTTTATAAAACGCTTCCACCATCGCCTTGTCCTGCGCTTGAAATGCCAAATGATGACGCCCCGTCAGCGCACCCAGTGCAGATGGGCTATCGCGAGTGGAAACAAAAAGTTCATCGGCCCAGAAATAATCCTCAGCGGTGCCAGCCATTGGAATTTTCAGCACGTTGAATATCGCCGTATAAAAGCGCTGGCTCGTGGCTAAATCCTTCACCACCAGCTGAATGTGATCGATCAAGCGACCGCGATGTAATTCTTGCGTTTCCATGATGAGCTCCTGTTCTCGAATACTGGAATCGATAATGCTAACGCGCTTGTGCATGGATGCGAAGGATTACTCGCATAAATTGCGTGACTCGATGCACCGTGCTAAAACGAAAAAACGTCTGACGGAAAGCTTAAGAATTTTTTACGAGATTAGCGGACAACGAAAATGGCCTCGGCAAGCAGCTTCGTTTTACCTCCCGGCGATTGGCCGACTATTTTCGCGTGTCTTTGCGATTCTTTTTCCGCCATCTCTCACGAGCGCTGGCGTGACCGATTCGCACGCGGGCTGGTGCTCAATGCCGATAAAAAGCCGCTGGAGATTTCTCATCCTCATCATGCCGGATTGCGCATCTACTATTTCCGGGAGGTACCGAACGAAAAAGAAATTCCGTTTTCGGAAACGATTTTGTATGACGACGAAAATTTAATTGTTGTCGATAAACCTCACTTTCTGCCGGTGATACCTTCCGGCGAGTATGTCGAGCAAACAGTGCTCGCCCGCTTGATCAAGCGATTCGAAAATTCAGATATTGCGCCCCTTCATCGCATCGATCGACATACCGCTGGCCTCGTCATGTTTTCGGCGCAACGCGGAACTCGTTCGCTGTATCAAGCATTGTTCCGGGAGCGCGCGATCGATAAATATTACGAAGCGATAGCACCCGCATTACCGCAGTGGCAATTTCCGCTGGTTCGCACGTCACGCATCGTACGTGGCGACCCGTTTTTTCTCTCTCAAGAAATCGCTGGAGAACCCAACAGCGAAACGATCATCGATGTCCTCGATCGCGGCGGCGATGTATGGCATTACGGATTAGCTCCGGTAACGGGTAAAAAGCATCAGCTGCGTTTACATATGACATCGCTTGGCGCCCCGATTTGCAATGACCCGTTTTATCCGAACGTCCGCACTGAAGCCTTCGACGATTACGAAAATCCGCTCAAATTGCTCGCACGCCGACTGCACTTCATCGATCCGCTCAACGGTATTGAGCGCACGTTTGAAAGTGCGCTGTCGCTGGTTTGATAAAACCGTCCGACTGCGCTGCCTCGCTTTAATTTCTCGCTCAGTTCACATTACCGTATATTTGGACTGACTCTTTCTGCCGCATCGCGAATAACATATCGAAAATCTGACGCTAGAGCTCTGCACTATCAAGCTCTAGCTGTACAGTGCGACCAGGTCAGCCAGCAAACTCGTTAAAAAAATGCATTAAGGGAATCACCCATGTTTGGAACTTACAGAACGGTATTAGCCTTAGCGGTGGTGCTTCATCACCTAATAGCGATACCGGTGGTGGGTCATTATGCCGTTCATGGCTTTTTTATTTTGAGCGGCTATCTGATGACGTACATCATGAATCGAACCTATGGGTATTCGCTTACCGGCATAAGATCGTTTGCGTTGAACAGATTCCTGCGGTTGTACCCCGCGTACTGGGCCATCTTGGCAGCTTCGATTATCGCTATCCTGTGGTTCGGCGAAGAAAATTCCATTCAATATCGCGCATTTATTTTCATTCCAAATTCCATCGCTGAATGGTCGCAGAATATCTCGCTTATTTTTTACGATTTATTTCCCGACAAAATAAGCCCACGCATTTCACCACCGACCTGGGCGCTTACTATCGAGATTGCCTTTTACTTACTGATAGCCGTGGGTATTTCAAAATCGAAACGCTTAACGCTGGCATGGTTTATCGTCAGCGCGGTATACATGTTGTGCACGCATATTTTTCATTTGGATTACCGTTATCGTTATTCCATTGTATTTTCCGGCACGCTTCCGTTTTCTATTGGCGCGCTCGCTTATCATTTTTATGACTCCATTAAAAAACATGTTCCGTATCAACACGCAACCAAGCTGATTCCAGCACTGTTCGTCGCGTTTATTCTAAATTCGGCAGTAGCTGCACTTTCCGAACAGGCCGGTTTTGGCAAGGGGGTTTTCCTCTGTTTTTATCTGAACTATTTAATTAATGCGTCGATCATCATTTTGTTGATCGACGGGCGAATGCCTTGGGTTTCCAAATCGCTGGACAAAGCCATTGGCGATTACAGCTATCCGCTGTATTTGATGCACTGGCAGGTTGGCTTTGTGGCTTCGATGGTGCTGTGGGGTTCACCGATCAACGGCTTCAATACTGAAGGCATTGTCGCGCTGGCATTAGCGTTACCTATTTGCTTTATTGCGTGCTGGCTGGTCATACATTGCGTCGATGAGCCTATCGAGCGACTAAGGAAGCGGATAAAGACTGCCGCCAAAGCGCCCGACGTAAATGCGGCGCTGGTGCCGCCGCTCTGACCGGAGATGCATCATGATCAACACGCTAATCAATATCGACGTACCCGAGCTTAAGTCAGCTATTGATTTCTATTGCGCCGCGCTGGAATTGAAACTGAGCCGCATGCTGGATAGCGATGTTGCCGAATTGATCGGCGCTTCGTCGCGTATTTATTTATTACAGAAGGAAGCTGGCTCGCCAAGCGGAGAAGGCGCTGGCGCGACGCGCCGATACTCGCGACATTGGACACCGGTACACATGGATTTTGTCGTCGACGATATTGAGCTGGCTACGCAACGTGCCATTGCTGCCGGCGCCGTCCGCGAAAGCGAATGCATCGAATGGCGCGGCTCGAAATGCATTACATTCAGCGATCCATTCGGCCACGGATTTTGTCTGCTCGAATTCGAAAACGAAAATTATTCCGACGATAACTAACGCCACTTCCGTACAACTAAAATAGCCGACAACAAAAAGCCGCCCGTAGGCGGCTCGCTAATCGATACGCAGATCAATCGGCTTTCACTGCCTCCACCTGAATCTGCAATTTCACATCCATATTAAAACCATACGCTTCGCCATAACTAACGCCGAAATCGCTGCGCTTGAACGCGGCCGATGCATCGGCTCCGCATACTTCTTTCTTCAACATCGGATGCGGCATGCATTTAAAGCGGTTGATTTTTAACGTCAGAGGTTTCGTTACGCCATGCAATGTAAATTCGCCCTGCGCTTCGGTGGGCACATCGCCATTAAACGCGGTGAATTTTCCTTTGTATGTCGCAGTGGGATATTTCGCGACATCGAATATCTCCTCGCCTTTCGCGTGGGTATTCATTTTGTCGTGACCGAAATCAACTGACTCGGTTTGCACTTTGACATCAATAGTGCCTGTCTTTGCCGCGCGATCGAGCACAACACTTCCCGCCGTTTTGTTGAACTTGCCGCGCCACGTGGAAAGACCGCCGAAATGGTCGGCTTCAAAGCTTGGATAGGTGTGGTTTGGATCGATGTTATAGGTTACTGGTGCTGCGACAGCGACATTGGTCATTACCGTAGCGAACACCGATGCGAGCATTGCTTTTTTCATGATGATGCATTCCTTTTAATGATGAGTGGATCTGATTAAGAGTGAATCAACGACTCGTAACGATATTGAATTTGACGACAACTTCATCGGCTAACATTTCGGTATCCTTCCACTCGCCTTCGCCGATATTGAAATACAAACGCTTGATCGGCAGTGCACCGCTGAACGTTTGCGCGCCTCCATTCTGTTTGACTTCTATGGGTACATTGACATCCAGCGTTTTGCCTTTGATCGTCAACTTACCCTGCGCCTGCAATTTATTCGGTGCCACTACCTTGATAGCGCTGGTTACGAAGGTCGCCTGCGGAAATTGCACCGCGTTGAACCATTCTTTCTTTTGTACCTCTTTGTTGTATTCGGCATCGCCAATATCGAAGCTCGAAACCTGCAATGCGATTTGCGCTTTCGCCGCCGCGGGATTCGCCACGTCGTAATCGATACTCCCGCTAAACTTCGTGAATTTGGCATCCACCGCCACACCCATTTGCTTGAATGTGGCGATAACAACGCTTTTCGCCGGATCGATTGGCCCTGCGTTGGCGTTGACGACACCGCACGCAAACAACGCTATCGCAACCATTTTGGCAATTTTCATCGGCACTCCTCCAGACCTCTTAAATTGAATTTCGTTTCATTTTTTTCGATTGCGTCTTGTTTTTATCGGCAGCGGAAAGTTTCTATCGGCTACGTAAAGGCAGCATACGCTTCAACACATCGTCGCGATCGATAAATTGATGTTTGAGCGCAGCCAAGATATGCAGCGAAACCAATGTGCCGAGCGCGATATTGAAAACATAGTGTGCCGTTTTAAATAAAGGTTTCAATTCGGGACTCGCATCGATCAAAACCGGCAACGGCAGCACGCCGAGATATACCACTGGAAAGCCCGAGGCCAAGCTGTAAAAAAACCCCGACAGCGGCACGGCGAAAATCAGAAAATATAATGCGTAGTGCGTCAGATCGGCGATCTTCCTCTGCCACTCCGGGATACTGGCGGGCAGCGTCGGCGCCGGATGCGATAACCGCCACAGCAATCGTATGACCGCTAATGCCAACACCGTAACACCGATCCATTTGTGGTAATTGAAATAGCGCAGTTTGGTCGGCGTGACGCCCGGCATTTCCACCATCGTCACACCGAGCGTGAATGCAGCAATTACCAGCAGCGCAACTAACCAATGCAACGCAATGGCCACGGGCGAATATCGAGTGATTGAATTATTCATCGGTGATCCTCTTTATTGTTTTACTTAGCCTATTTATTGTTTTTCCTGGATTGTCAGATGATCTGAACCGCTTCTTCGAAAGGCAATCGCGGCCCGCGTGGAAATACATTCTGCTTGTCGCCGTAGCCGATATTAAGCAAAAAATTCGAGCGATAACCGCTATCGACAAAAAATTCTGCGTCGACTGCTGCGTTATCGAAACCCGACATCGGCCCCACATCGAGCCCAAGCGCACGCGCGGCGAGAATCAGATACGCGCCCTGCATTGCGCTGTTGCGAAACGCCGTTTCGGCCGCGAGCACTGGCTGGCCGGCAAACATATCGCGTGCACCGGCCGCGGCGGGAAACATTTCGGGCAGGCGTTCGTAAAACACAGGATCGTGCGCGACGATGACCGTCAGCGGCGCACTCATCGTTTTATCGACATTGCCGGCCATCAGAGCAGGACGCAAGCGCTCCTTTCCCTCCGCGCTTTGCACGAATACGAAGCGCGCCGGTTGTGCGTTCATGCTGGTCGGACCCCATTTGGTCAGTTCATATAGTTGCTGCAATAGATGCGGCTCGATTGCGCGCGGCTGCCAATGCGAATGCGTGCGCGCGTTATCGAATAGTTGCGCGGTGGTAATTACCGAAAGCGGTGCGTTCATGAAGTTGCTCCTTTTAATAGATACGAAACTGAATTTAATGAATGCGCCACTCAATTGCGTTAAAGAGTGGCGCTTAAAATGAGGCGCTTAGTTCGCACGAATTGCCGGCAGATCGAAAAACAACACTTCGCTCGCCTCGCCCAATTCGATGCTCGGGTTTTGCTCTTCGACGAATGTTGTTGCGTCGCCGATTTGCAAGGGCTGGCCGCCAATCGTCGCGGTGCCATGCACGACTTGCACAAAACCGATGCGATGTTTTTCGAGCGGCAATTCGTGCGCGCCGGCACCTTTGATCCGTGCGATAGCCGCGTCCTGATTAATGTGCAGCGCATCCGGACGTGGCGACCCGCTCGCGATCCAGGTCAGGCCGTCTTGATCCGGCAATTTTTTCTGCTCATACGATGGCGTCAGATTTAATTGCGCCGGCTTGATCCAGATTTGCAGCAAGCGCAGCGGTTTATCCGGCGACGCGTTGTATTCGCTGTGCGCAATGCCGCGACCGGCAGTCATGCGCTGTACATCGCCAGCGGGAATCTGCTCGGTGTGGCCGATCGAATCGCGATGCTCGATCGTCCCCTCGATCACGTAAGTGACAATTTCCATATCGCGGTGCGGGTGCGTGCCGAAGCCGCCTCCGCCGAGCAATACGTCGTCATTGATAACACGCAGTGCCGATACGCCCATGCGCTCGGGATCGTAGAAATCGGCAAATGAAAATGTGTGATAGCTGCGCAGCCAGTCGAGTTCGCTGTAGCCACGGCGTTGTGCGGGATATTGAATCAACATGTTGGTGTCCTCCGGTTGTTGAGGGACATGCTAGGTCTATCGTCGGAGCCCAAAAAGCGATAAGTTTCGAACTCCTTGTTCGAAAAATTTGATCGACTTATGCATCAACCATTGACCATGCGACAACCATGACCATGCAGCAGCCATTGACCCTCGACGCTCTGCGCGTACTTGAAACGATTCATCGTCGCGGCAGTTTTGCGGCTGCTGCGGAGGAATTGCATCGCGTGACGTCGGCGGTGTCGTATACCGTGCAGAAGCTTGAGGAGGATCTCGATCTGCAATTGTTCGATCGCTCGGGACATCGCGCCAAACTCACCGTCGCCGGTAAATTGCTCGTGGAGCGCGGTCGCGATCTGCTCGCCGCCTCCAATCAACTGGTCGAGGATGCGCGCGCCGCCGCCTGTGGATGGGAGCCGCGGTTAACGATCGCCATCGATCAGGTTTATCCGGAGCAATTGCTGCTGCCGCTGCTTGCCGAGTTTTACGCGGCGCAAAGTGCAGCCGGCGGGAACACCGATATTCGCGTGGTCGGGGAAGTGTTGACGGGGCCGTGGGATGCCCTCGAATCAGGGCGTGCCGATATTGCGATTGGCTCGGGCCAGATCGCGCTGGCAAAGACGTTTCGCAAACGCAAACTCGGCGGCATGCATTTCGTCTACGTCGCGGCGCCGACGCATCCAATCTTTCAATACGACGACCCGCTGCTGCACTTGGAGGATTACCGCGCGATCGTGATCGCCGACACCACGCGCTCGCGGGCGGCGCATACGTTTCGCATCGGCGCACGTCAGCCGACGCTGACGTTCAGCAGCTTCGCCGCCAAAATCGCCGCGCTCGAAGCCGGCCTCGGCGCGGGCTCGCTGCCGAGCGCGATGGTGCGTGCGCCGCTCGCCGCCGGCACCTTGCGCCGCATTCCGAGCGATATTGAAAACGAACACCACGATTTGTTTATGGCATGGCGCGTCGATTCGGATGGCCGCGCGAAGCAATGGTTCGTGCAGCATTTGCCGCGCTTTTTCGCCAGCCTTGAGTGCGATTGATTCAGCCTCAAACGTGGATAAAACAAAAAGGCCGAGCATTGCTCGGCCTTTTTGTTTGCGGCGTACTGCTTCTTTTAATGCTTGTCGGCTAATGCTTATTGGAAAAGTTCTCGCGCAGCACCGCCAATTCGGCAATGACCTCAGGGTTGGTAGTGTCACGTTCGATATCGGCCGCCAGCGCCTCGAATGCATCGGCGCGATCGGCTTGCGTGTAGACATCCAGCAATTGCAGTTTCAGATCGGTGCGTTCGGGGGCTTGTTCAATCGCCTGCAACAACAGTCGCTCGGCTTCATCGAAACGGCCGAACGCGACGAACACACCGGCGCTGATGCTCGCATCGACCGGATCGTCGATGGTTCTCGACACCTCGGGCGCATCCTCTTCTGCCACCGGACCGGCGACGAGTTCTTCAATCGTTACCGGTGCAGCGGCTTGCCGGTGATGCGCATCTTCTGCAGGCGTACGCCACTCGGTGCGCGCAACCACATTGCGCTCGACCGACGGATTGATGGCATTACTCGAAATATCGACGGTCGCGAGTCGGCGCGGCCAGAAGTGTTCCCGAATCGCCCACATCGCCGCGGCGCCGATGCCGAGCCAGTAAAGCAAATGCACCCACCACGACGGTAATGGGGCAGGCGCTGGCTGCAAGTCGGCGGCATTGACCTGGCTGATCATCGAACCGACGCTGCGGGCTGGCGGCGCCGCTTCATTTGTCGTCGACGTACCATTCAACGCAGCGACGGTGGCGCGCTGTTGTTGGAATTGCAGTAATAAATCGCTGAGCTGCGCCTCCAGCTGATGCAGGCGTTGCTCGGATTGCTGCAGGTTGTCGTTGAGCGTGGTGACGTTGCCGGTTAAATCTTCAACCTGGCTTTTCAGAAGGGCGTTTTCCAGCTGTAACTCCACGGCTGCGATTGCAGTGGCGTTAGGCTGTTTATGGATCGCCGGAGTCGATGCCGGCGCAGCCGTCGCCGCCAAAGTGGCGGTTGCAGCGGAATTTGCCGCCGCCGCGATCTGTTCGGCGCTGGGCATACTCAAGGTCGCCGCCTCTTTCAGGCGCGCAGCATCGCCATCGATAAACGCTGCCGGATTGGCGGCCAGGATGGCGTTCATCATCTGCTCGGTCGGCACATTTGCCGGTCGCATCTGGTTGGCAATGCGCCAGAGACTATCGCCGCGATGGGTGACATAACCGTCGGCAATCGCTTCACGATGACGCTGAGTACGCGGTTTCGACACGGGTACCGGCTCAGCCGCAGCGGCGACTGACGGTTCTGAAGAGCGCGACGCCGCCGCAGTCCCAGTCGCTGGTCCATCGCCGCTATTTGCCTGCGACGAATTGGCGCCGGCGACGGCAGTTACGGGAGCGGGATCAAGCAACACAGTGAATTCGCGAACCAATTGGCCCTGCGGCCAGCGGACGTTGAGCACGAAATTCAGATAAGGCTCGCTGACCGGCTCGCGCGTCGAGATACGCACGTAACCACGACCGTTCTTGATGATCGGCTCGATCTTGAATTGCGAATGCGCATAGCTGTAATCGACGCCGAGCGCGGTGTAATCGGCTTCGGAGCCAATCCGCACCTTGAGCTGGTCAGCGCTTACTTCTTCGAGATGATTTAGCGGAATCTCGGCCTGTAAGGGCGCGCCGAGAAACGACTGAAGCTGGATGTCGCCGATCCCCATTGCCATGACGGGGCCGCTGAGCGAGGCCGCAATGGCGAAAGGGAGGAATTTTCGACGGTAACTGGGGGTTTTCGGCCGATAGTTCGGCATGGGGCACCTCGCCTTGCTGTTTGATCCTGAACAGCTTTTTGTATAAAACCGGAATTAGCTCACAGTATAGGCAATGAAATCGAATATGGCTGCCTGCTAAGTCCATCTATTCATTGATGATTTTGCGAGGGCTCGACGGAAGGGTGTTTTAAAAACGAACTTTTCGACGTTGCCGCAGGTCTATCTGCACGTAGCATCCAAGGTCTCTTGAGTTCTGGAATAGTCCTATAGCACCCCACTGGGGTGCTTTTTTTTGCCCTCGTTCAGGCACCACGCTTGATTTAGACCGATTCGGCCTCGCGCTCAGCCAGGGTTATGCAATCGCGCCCTTTGTGTTTGCTTTCGTACAACGCCCGATCCGCAGCGCGCATCACCCCATGTACGTCGCTGCCATGAAATGGAAACAACGCCACTCCGGCTGAAACCGTCACTTGTGCATCGGCGCCTGGAATGACCAACTGCTTGACCGCCGTCCGTAACGCTTCCGCGCGCTCCAACGCCAGCCGCTCATCGGCGCCGGCCATCAATACGACAAACTCTTCGCCGCCAAGACGTCCGGCGATGTCGCTTTTACGCACATGCTCCTGCAACAGGTGAGCGATGCCGACCAGCACCGCATCGCCGACGTCGTGTCCGAACCGGTCGTTGAATGTCTTGAAAAAATCGACATCGATCAGAATCACTGCGAACGCTTCACGATTGCGCTCCCACAAATTCGCTAACCGGGTCATCTGCTGATACAGGTAACGGCGGTTGTATAAGCCGGTAAGTGCATCGCTGAGCGATTGTTCGCGCAGTTGCTCGCGCAGACTGAGGTTGGCCAATGCCAGCGCAGTTTGATCCGCCATCGAGCGCAGGGTCTGTTCGGTTTTTTCATCGAGAATCGAATCGCCGCTCCAGAAGCCCTGTTCGCGCAACAGTGCCACCGCGCCGAGCTGACGTCCCCGCGATTGCAACGGAATGCAGAGGAGATAATCGCCGTATTGCACGCTCGCCAGCGCTAGATGCTGCTGCTCAACCGAATCGGGAAATATGCGGCCAGCTTTTATCGCGGCAATGATCTCCGGCAATTCCGACAATTCCAATCCGATCGCGCTGCCCCACGGCGATGTCATCGAATGCAATTCGCCTTCATTCCAGCCGAGCAATGCACCGCCCTGCGCACCGAATAATTCCGCGCAGCCGTGCTCTAACACTCGCGCTAAGTCGCTGTGATCGTCGCAGAGATGCAGCTGATTGCTCAGCGTGTTCAAGCGCATCATGTCGGCGTTGCGCAGTTCGAGTTGTTGCAAGTAATGGTTCAATCGTTCGTTACCGGCTCGCAACTCTTGCTGCATGTATTCGCGGACAACGATTTCCTGCGCTAAATCGCGGTTGCTTGCATCGAGCGCGGCGGTGCGATCCGCAACACGCTGTTCCAGCTCGTGATTGAGCGCCTGTAATTTGTTATCGGTTTCGACAAGATCGGTAATGTCGGTGATCAGTTTCATGCTGCCCGCTAATTCACCTTTGTCATCGTAAAATGGCGATGCATACACAATCGCATGCATTTCAGTTTTGTCGGCGCGACAAAAGCGTATCTCGTGGCGGTCGCGCACGCCCTCCCAGCGCAACAGCAATTTGTTTTCGGCTTTTTCGATATCTTCTTGATAAATGAAATCGAGAAACGGACGTCCGACAATGTTTTCACTTGTGCGCAACATATCGAGCATGGCTTGATTTGCATATGTGGTAATGCCGGCGCGATCGATCATCCAGATGCCTTCGGCAGCGGTATCGAGTAACAACCGATAGCGATTTTCGCTGGCCATCAACTGCTGATGGCGTTTGGATAATGCTTGATAAGCCTGCTGCAGTTGCGCGCTGGTCGGCAGCGCCAGCGCGGCGCGCAACGCGCGCCAGATCAGTACCGAACAGATAGCCGCAAGTACGCCGGTGATAAGTGCAGCGATTGCCTCGATCCAATACACCGGATACCAGAGCGAAAGAATTTTAACGAGATACGTCAGCGCGAACGCGAGAATGAAAACGCCTAACAACACCACTATGCCGCGATAGCGGATATCGGCGCGCCGCACCGCGAAATACCAAAGCGCGAACGGCATGCTCAGGCAGGCGACGATGATAAGACTCTCGGCAAGAAGAAACACTGCGAGCAATGTAGGGTCCCACCCGAACCCTTCGCCCCGCGATAAAAATCGTTGATCGGCAACTAAGGACAATAAAGTTTGCAACATTGACGCGCTCCGCGGTCTTCTATTTTGAATTTAGTATAACGAGCAAGATTCATGCACGACTGAAGAAAAGTGTTATCTGTAATGAGAAGTGTTCGATGTTATGCTCAAAAACCGAGCGACAGACAGGAGCTGACGATTATGGGTGCTACGCGAATCGAACACGACAGCCTCGGCGATGTCGCTGTACCGGACGATGCGTTGTATGGCGCGCAGACGCAACGCGCGATCGATAACTTCAAGCTCAGCGACCGCCGCTTTACTACAGCCTTTATTCAGACTCTCGCCCATATCAAGCGTGCCGCTGCGGAAATCAACGAAAACCTCGGAATTATCGATGTCGCAACTGCACACGCGATCATCAAAGCTGCCAACGAAGTGATTGCGGGTGACCACGCCGAGCAATTTCCTATCGATGTTTTTCAAACCGGCTCCGGCACCAGCACCAACATGAATATGAATGAAGTGCTGGCTCATCGCGCCAGCGCGATCGACGCGGTGCGCGTGCATCCCAACGATCACGTTAATGCCGGTCAAAGCAGCAACGATGTCATTCCAACGACGTTGCAACTGAGCGTATTGCGCGAATGGGGCGCATCGTTACAACCGGCTTTGCAAAAACTCGCGGCGATGATCGAGACACGGATGCGCGAACTGCACGATGTCGTGAAAACCGGACGCACGCATTTAATGGATGCGATGCCGATTCGGTTCGATCAGGAACTGTCCGGATGGCGTCAGCAAGTTCTGAATGCGGAGGAGCGCTTAAGCGATAGCGCCCGACGTCTTGCTGAATTACCGCTTGGCGGCACCGCTGTCGGCACGGGCATTAATACTCACCCCGAGTTTGCGCCGCGCGTTATTGCGCGCTTGAGCGAGGCAACCGGCTTGCCGCTGCAACCGTGTCGAAACCGTTTCGAGCGCATGAGCAGTATCGATAGCGCGGTCGAATTTTCCGGCCAATTGCGCGTGCTGGCTCTCGCACTCATCAAGATCTGCAATGATTTGCGCTGGATGAACAGCGGCCCGCATAACGGGCTCGGCGAAATCCAGCTCGCCGCGTTGCAGCCGGGCAGCAGCATAATGCCGGGCAAGGTGAACCCGGTAATTCCGGAAGCGTGTGCGATGGCCGCGACGCAATGTGTCGGTTTCGATGCCGCGATCGCACTGGCGGGGCAATCGGGCAATTTTCAATTAAATGTGATGCTGCCGCTGGTGGCCGATAATCTGCTGCAGATGGTCGCGCTATTGACCAATATCTGTAACGCGCTTGCCGGCAGCGGCGGCATCGAGGATTTCAGTGTGAACCGGACGGCACTGGCCGAACGCGCACAGCGCAATCCCATTCTCGCTACTGCACTGGCGCCATCGGTTGGTTACGAACTCGCGGCGGATATCGTCAAGCAGGCGCTGGCCGAACAGAAACCGATTGCGGAAATTGCCGAACGCCTAAGTAAAATGAAAAAAAATGAGCTCGATGCATTGCTTGATCCGCTTCGCCTGACTGAAGGTGGCATAAGCGATGGTGGCATACCGGATGCAAAGAAATCCGATGGCAAAAACCAATAACTTCAGCGATGAGAGTAAACGTCATGATGATGAAATATTTTTTTCGGCAAATCGGTCGGCCCTGGTTAATGATTTTCGCGTTGATAACCATAGCCATCTCGAACACGGCCCTGGCGGCGGATAACTCCGATGCGGTGATGAAACGATTGATCGAGCGCGTATCCACCGAGCTCGACAAACTCTACAAGGCGCATCGCATCGAGGATCGCGCTGCGCTCGAACAATTAATCCGCAATGAGATTGTTCCGAATATCGATCAGCAACGATTGACGCAACGAGTATTTCGTCATTACTGGCGTGAGATCGTGCAAGCCGGCAAACAGAACGACGCACAGCAGCGCGTGATGAATTCGCTCGTGCGCACCTACGCTGTCGCGCTGTCGAGTTATTCCGGCGACACATTAAGCGTGGTCAGCGTTAACGAGGAAGGCGCGAAGAGCACGGCGAAAACACGCATTCGTCGCCCGAATGGTCAAACCATTCAAGTGGACTTTTCGCTGGGCAATGCCAATGGCTCATGGCAGATCAACGATATGGCAGTCGATGGCATCGTCGTCAGTTTGACGCTGTTTAACGCGATGAAACCCGTGTGGGAACAACAGGGAATGGATGCGGCGCTGAATACCATCAACGAAGTCGATACGACGAAAGAAATGCAGGATAAGCAGCCGGCATCCGCGAAGAAAAAATAATGAGCGAAAACCATTATCACGCGGTCATCGCAGCGCTGTCGCGGCGGCTTGTCACAGCGCAGCAGCCGATTCGTATTCTCGATGCGATTCAGTGGGACGATTCGCTGAAACAAAAATTCTTCGCCGCTAATGCCTCGCACTTACCGGCAGTCGATGCCGATTATTATCGCGCGCAACGGCCGCTGCGCTTCGACATCGACAGCAAGCGTCAGGAATTGCATGCGATCGAGCGCGATATCATGCGGCAACTTGGTCAGCTCAACCCGGTCGGTGCGTGGCTGCGCCGAACCTGTCGCGAATATCTGCTTGTCGTCGATATGCTCGAAGCACGCGGCACCACAGAATTTTCGGCGCTCAGCCAGGAATTGTATGGGTCAAGTTCGGATGTATTTCATGCCGGCGATCCCACCCCTGCCGATTTGGCCGCGCGCCTGCAGCAGGTGTTGCAGCAATTAATTGAACACAGCCCGGCGATTCGTCCGAACGAAAAGAATTTCGATGCGCCGACCGCTGTGAAATGGTTGAACCAGCGTTTGCGTAAACAATTTCCCGGCTGCGGCATTCGTGCGCGTTTAAGCGACGGCATCGTTGCCGATGCTGCGGCAGGTGGCGATACGATTAAATTGCGTCGCGAAGCGACGTTCAGCGAAAGCGATCTGCGTGTGCTCGAAGCGCATGAAGGCTGGGTGCATATCGGCACGACGCTGAACGGCGCGCAGCAACCGATTTGCACGTTTCTTGCGAAGGGCCCACCCTCGGCGACGGTCACGCAGGAAGGTTTGGCGGTGATGACGGAAACGTTGTCGATGCATTCGACACCGCACCGATTAAGTCGTTTAACGCGGCGTGTGCAGGCGGTAGCGCTGGTCGAGCAAGGCGCGGATTTCATCGAGCTGTATCGCTATTTGCTCGATCACAATCACAGCGCCGATGATGCATGGCAATTGGCGACGCGGGTTTTTCGCGGCAGTACCGCCAGCGACGGTCCGTTCACCAAGGATCTCAGCTACATCAAAGGTTTCGTGCTCGCGTACAACTATGTGCGGCTCGCCATTGCACGCGGCACTCCCGAACGTATTCATCTGCTGTTCTGCGGCAAGACGACGATCGACGATATGAAAACCGTTGCGGAACTGGTGGCCGAAGGCGCGATTGTGCCGCCGCGTTACCTGCCACCGTTATTCGAAGATCTAACCGGCTTATCGGCGTGCCTGAGTTTCACACGCTTTGCGAGCGCGCTCGATTTCTCGCAACTCGAACGCGATTACAGCCCGGTTTTTTGACTCGACGACGCAACAATTTTTTACTCGACGACGAGCAATACGACCAGGCTCTCAACTCAACCGCGTACAATCGCGGCATCTTTTTTGTGATCGAACTTTATGGAAACTGCTCAAACTCCAACGCTTAGATCCGTGCCGGCGCCATGGAACGAATTGGCGAATGGCGCCGCTACGCAAGCACAACTGGAACGCCTGTCGTTAAGTATTCGCAATACGCGAGACGAATGCTGGCTCGATTATCACTACGATCGTATTGAAGATAATCAACGCATCGAAGGCGAAGCACAATCGCTGCGCTTTTTATTGAGCGGCAGTTCGAACACGATTCAAATCACGCCGCAACTCGCCAATCGTCCCGTGGTTGCACGTCCGATGATGCCGACCGAATTACTGCCGAAACAACAGACAACGTTATTCATCAGCACGGTGTTATGGGCGCGCGTATCGGCAGGTGAAGTGCCACTCGCTGAACTGCCCACCGTGCGCTTGTCGGATACTTGGTTCGGCGCAAACACGCGGCATGGCGAATTGTGTTATGCAAGTCAGACGCGCGCGCTGCTGAACTCCGACAATGTGCAATACAGTCCGTTTCGCGCAATCACGCCGATCACTATCGATAATCAGGGCATCGATAACGTGCGACTCGATCGCATCAATGTGCCAGTGCCGCATTTAACGTTGTATTGCGATGGCCAGCGTTTCTGGACCTCTGCATTGCGCGTATTGCGCGAAACCCATTTAGCCATCGCGAATTTGCACATCGATAACAAGCCACCGAGCCAATCGGTGCTGATTGCACCCCCACGCCGACCTATTCGCGGAGGCGTGTTCGAGCGTGCCGTGGATTTGTTGTTTGCATAACTGCTTTTGTTGTTTGCATAACTGCTAAGGCTTAATCGTGATGAAAATTAACCGCATGGAAATAGATCAATGAGCGCCGCCACTACCGTACAGAGCGTCTTAGGTGCAATCAACTTACAGGAAGCATCGCGCGCTGCAGTTCTATTGATCGTCGGCCTGGTTTTTTCGCGCCTTTATGTGCGACTGGTGCGACGCGGCACGCTCAGTCATCTGCCGCGTTTTTTGCAGCGCCTGGGCGGCTGGCTGATTCTCACGGTGTTTATTGCATCGGCACTGCATCAACTGGGATTCAAACTGAGCGTCGTGCTTGGAGCAGCCGGTATTTTTTCTGTCGCGGTCGGTTTCGCCGCACAAACATCGGCGGCAAATATTATCAGCGGGTTGTTCGTGATCGGCGAACGCAGTTTTATTGTCGGCGATATTATTCAGGCGGGTAATCACACCGGTGAAGTGTTGTCGGTCGATATGCTGTCGGTGAAGCTGCGCACGTTCGATAATCGCTTCGTCCGCATTCCCAACGAGACAATCATAAAAACCGATGTGGTCAATCTGAGTCGGTTCCCGATTCGCCGCGCCGACATCAAGGTATCGATCAGTTACAACTCGAACATCGCAAAAGCACGCGAAATATTATTGCGAGTTGCCGAGAACAATCCGTTTTGTCTGGAAGAGCCGCGCCCGTTAGTCAATTTACAGGGATTCGGCGAATCGTCCGTCGATATTCAATTCTCGATATGGAGTGCGCGCGAAAATTTTGCCGACATACGCGATACGCTTCATGAGGAAATCAAAGTCGCATTCGATGCGGCCGGTATCGAATTCCCATTTCCGACGCGCACCTTGCATATTGCCAACGCCGATTTCTCGATGGCACCACGCAGCAATTTAGCGTCTCGCAATGTCTCAATCGCGCGCGACGCGGGTGATAGCAAACATGACGCCTGAACGAATTACCGTCGGCTGGCGCGAATGGGTTGCGTTGCCTAACTTTTTAACAAAACCCTTGCGTGCAAAAATCGACAGCGGTGCCACCACTTGTGCGCTGCATGCGTTTTATGTGGAGCCGTTCAGCATCGATAACGCCGCCTGGGTACGATTCGGTATTCATCCGAATATTCGTCGCGATAATGCCGCTCACGATGAAGCCGTACATTGCGAAGCGCCGCTGCTCGATCAACGCAATGTACGCGATTCGAGCGGTCGCTCCGAACAGCGCTGCGTGATTGCGACCATGCTGCGGATTGGCGATAACGAGTTTCCGGTAGAGGTCACGCTGGCGAATCGCGAACCGCTGCGCTATCGAATGCTGATCGGGCGCAATGCGTTGCGCCATCGCTATGTAGTCGATTGCGGACAATCATTCGTGTTGGGTAAACCATGAAGCTGGCGATCTTATCGCGCGATTCGCGCTTATATTCGACGCGACGTCTGGTCGAGGCGGCGCGCGAACGCGGCCATCGCGTGCGCGTGGTCGATACGCTGAAATGCTATATGGACATCGCCGCCGCACAACCGACGGTGCGGTATCAAGGTAAAAAACTCAACGGTTTCGATGCGGTGATTCCGCGCATCGGCGCATCGATTACGCATTACGGCATGGCCGTCATTCGCCAATTCGAAATGATGCAGGTGTACTGCTTGACTGGCTCCGTCGCGCTCAGCCGCTCGCGCGATAAATTTTGTGCATTGCAATTGCTCGCGCAGGTCGGGATGCAATTACCGCGCACCGGGTTCGGGCGCGATATCGAAGACAGCCGCGAACTGATCAGCCTGGTCGGCGGCGCACCGTTAATTGTCAAATTGCTCGAAGGCACACAAGGACGCGGCGTCGTGCTGGCCGAAACGACTCAAGCGGCGGAAAGCGTTATCGGTGCGTTTCGCGAATTGAAAGCCGATTTTCTTGTGCAGGAATTCGTGCGCGATGTCGGCGGCTCGGACCTGCGCTGTCTCGTGGTCGGCGATCGCGTCATCGCATCGATGGAACGCACGGCAGCGGCGGGTGAATTCCGCGCGAACCTGCACCGCGGCGGTAGTGCGCGCGCAACGAATTTGTCCGAAGCCGAACGCATTGCGGCGTTAAAAGCCGCGCACACGTTGGGACTTTCGGTGGCGGGCGTCGATATTTTACGTTCGCCCCGCGGGCCGCTCGTGCTCGAAGTTAATTCCTCACCGGGGCTCGAAGGCATCGAACGCACGTGTGGTGTCGACGTCGCCGCAAAAATCATCGAACACCTCGAACACACCCAGCACTAAACCATTACAGACATATCACCGCTGAGCTAATTCGTTAGAACCACGCGATGTCTCGATAATCATTATTATTGTGATCAATCCGAAGCGGCGCGCCGGCGCGTCTCGATGTCGGTCACAGCGCCGGTGAACAGCTTCGGTGCAATCAGTTCGAACTGCTCGATCGGCAACGGCTTGCAGAACAAGAACCCCTGACCATATTCGCACCCCAGATCGGTGAGCATCGCTAATTGCTCGGTGCGCTCGATCCCCTCGGCGACGACTTCGATTTTCAGTGCATGGGCCAATTGCAAAATACCGGCGACGATTTCAACGTCGTTTTCGACCACCGCCAGATCAGCGACAAAACTCCGATCGATTTTTAATGTAGTCGGTGTAAATCGACGCAAGTAGCCGAGACTCGAATAACCAGTACCGAAATCATCGAGTGCGATATTGAAACCCGCCTGCTTTAACGCCTCGATGGTAAATGCACCGTGCTCGATATCCGCAATCAACGCGGATTCGGTAATTTCAAGTTCGATGACACCGGGCGGTATCGCATATTCACGCAAAATCGCTGAAGCTTTCGCGGCGAAGTGCCGGTTGGAAAGCTGAACTGTGGATACATTCACTGCAACGGATAACCAGCGTCCCATCGTTCGTTGCCATTGCTGCACTTGGCGACATGCGGCATGCAATATCCACTCACCCACCGCGACGATGAGGCCGGTTTCCTCGAGCATCGGAATAAAATCGCCGGGCATCACCATGCCGCGCTGCGGCGAATGCCAGCGCAATAACACTTCCGCGCCGATCAATTCACCGTTCGCGAGATTGAATTTGCCCTGATAAAACAATTCAAATTCATTTCGTGTCAGTGCCACACGCAGATCACTTTCCAGCGCCAGACGTTGTCGATTCGGCAACATCATGCTGGGCTCGAATAATTGCAGTGTGGCACGACCGCTGGCTTTCGCGCGCTGTTGGGCGATACCGGCGAAATTCAACAATTCGTTGAGGTCGCTACTGGATTGCGGACACAGCGCAATGCCGATCGAGCCGCTGATAAAAATATCGCCGTCGCTCAGATTGAACGGCGCCTGGAAGCATGCCAGCGCTGTCTCGGCTAGCGACTCGCAATTATCGACGGCGGCAAGCGCGGCGAATTCATCGCCGCTTAAACGTGCGAGGAAAACATTTTCGCCCAGCACGTGCTGTAAACGCTCCCCTGCCATGCGCAACAGATGATCGCCGGCACTGTGCCCGAGTGAATCGTTAATATTTTTGAAGCGATCGAGATTGATCAGCATCAACGCGAACGGATGCTCGGCAGCCTCCTGTAAACGTCGTTCGAGTTCGGCGAGCAATGCTTTGCGATTAGGCAGATTAGTGAGATCGTCCCGATAGGCGAGTTGGTAGAGTTTTTGTTCGTATAACTTGTGTTCGGTGATATCGCGAATGGTGCCGGC
>CAMLJR010000033.1 GCA_946480345.1 uncultured Spongiibacteraceae bacterium | reverse complement strand
CCCGAAGTCGCGCTACCATCACACCCTGGAAAACATCGACTGCTGCATGTGCATCACAACGTGCCTGGCGTTATGTCGGCCATCAACAGAATATTTTCGGAAAACAACATCAACATCAGCGGGCAGTATTTGCAGACCGTTGAAAACGTCGGCTACGTGGTTATCGATGTGGATATGGAGTGCAGCGAATTCGCGCTGGATAAATTGCGTGAGGTGGAAGGCACTATTCGCACGCGTTTATTATTTTAATTAGTAAATTACGTGGTCGGACCACTGCGGTCCGACCACGTAATTTTTTCACACTTCGCGTAGTTAATAACTCGAATTAAGCAATCGGCTTCGCGCCGTACTCATTATCTTCAGCATTACCTTCCAGCGCTAAAAGCACGATCAGTACAATCAAGCCTAAAACCGGAATCAGTGAAATCAACTGCCACCAGCCCGAGCGGCCTGTATCGTGCAAGCGCCGCGCACCAGCCGCCAGCGATGGAATCAAGATACCCAGATTAAAGATCAAACCGAGTATGTCGCTAATCGCGGACAGAATCAGGCTGCCAAGAACAATCGCGAGCGCAAACCACCAATATTCCGCGCGCGACGCACGGCCGTTGAAATCCGCATATTTTTGTTTCAAACAAACCTGCAACGATTCTTGAAATGTCATCTTCTAACTCTCCTTGATTGCATTTACTGGGTTGGTTTTATTGATCCTTTAATTAGAGCTGCGGGTAACGTCGTTGCCAAAATACAAATCCATCGCCGCAAACATTTTTTCGCGCAGTTCCGGCGATTCGTTGGCCAGATGGTGATACGCATCCTGTAGCGGTAGATATTTGGCCTTCGGAAATTTTTTGCGAATTGCAGGAATGTTATAACGCCAATCGACCGTGGCATCGCGCTGGCCCTGCACGATCAGAATTGGCTTTTCGCTAACGGCGAAATGATCGAAACGGCTCTCCCAACGCAATAATGCGTCGACCCAGCGCACGGCGATATATCGTGTCTGCAATGGATCTTCATGTTCGAGGAAGTGAAGAAATTGTTTATCGTTCGAATTGACATTGAACTTGCGCGGTACGCGATCGAGAAATTTCTGACCGACCCAATATGCGACTTTAATCCAGCGCCATTCGGCTGCGCGTACCAGCGGCCCGAGCAATACGACTTTATCGAAACCCGGTGCCAGCTCCTGCAAGACATAATCCATCAGAATCGCGCCGCCGGTGCTTTGTCCGATCGCATGCCATGGCTGCGGCGCGATTTTTTCGAACAGCTTCATGCAGCTTTTCATCACGCCGAGATAATCGGTAAACGACGCAATGCTGATACGCTCGCCGGTCGATAAACCGTGCCCGGGCAAATCGTAAATCACGACGTTTAAATCGCGGCGCAGGCAATATTCGATCAGATGTTTATATAAACCGGCGTGATCGAAATAGCCGTGAAAAATAAAACAGGTGCCGCGCGGCTTTTTAATGGTTTCGTCGAGCGCGAAATAATGCGCAACGATGTCGTATTTGTCGCTGCTGAAATGCCCGAAATAATGTTGAACATGCGGCAGCGTTTTTTCGAAATCGATGCCGTAAAAATTAAAATACGCCTGCTCGGTGTCACCGGGCACGAACGGCTCGGCAACACTGAACTGACGAATTTGTTGATGCAGGCGATCGAGATCGAATTGAATGGCCATCATGGCGAGCGAAGCACAGCGCTTCGCTCTCTCCCGTTTTATTTAGTTTGTGCTTTTAATGCGCCTTTTTCGTAAAGCGCCGACATGGCTTCGAGCGACAGCACTTTGATTTTATCGGCGTTGCCTGCGGAGCCGAACGCTTCATAACGCTCCTTGCAGACTGCTTTCATCGCGGTGATGGTTTCTTTCAGATATTTACGCGGATCGAATTCGGCGGGATTCTTCGCCATGAATTGGCGAATCGCGCCGGTCGACGCCAGACGCAAATCGGTATCGATATTGACTTTGCGCACGCCGTATTTAATCCCTTCGACAATCTGCTCAACCGGCACGCCGTAGGTTTCGTTAATTTTGCCGCCGTATTGATTGATGATTGCGAGCCAATCCTGCGGCACCGAACTCGAACCGTGCATGACGAGGTGCGTGTTCGGAATGCGGCGATGGATTTCTTTAATGCGATCGATCGCGAGAATATCGCCGGTGGGCGGCCGTGTGAATTTATAAGCGCCATGACTGGTGCCGACCGCAATCGCCAGCGCGTCGACCTGGGTTTCGGCAACGAAGTGCGCCGCCTCATCCGGATCGGTAAGCATTTGATCGTGCGTCATAACGCCTTCGGCACCGACGCCATCTTCTTCGCCGGCCATGCCGCTTTCGAGCGAGCCCAAACAACCGAGTTCGCCTTCAACCGACACGCCGCATGCGTGCGCCATCGCAACAACCGTGCGCGTAACGTCGACGTTGTAGTCATAAGACGACGGCGTTTTTCCATCTTCCTTCAGTGAGCCATCCATCATCACCGAGCTGAAGCCGAGTTGTATCGAGCGCTGACATATCGCCGGGCTGACGCCGTGATCCTGATGCATGCAGATCGGTACGTCGGGAAATTCATCGATCGCGGCTTGAATCATGTGCCGTAGAAAATTCGAGCCGGCGTATTTGCGCGCGCCGGCGCTCGCCTGCATGATCACCGGGCTGCGCGTTTCGGCGGCGGCCTCCATGATCGCGCGGGTTTGTTCAAGATTGTTGACGTTGAATGCCGGCACGCCGTAACCATGTTCGGCGGCGTGATCGAGTAATTGACGCAAGCTGATCAGTGCCATGATGAAACTCCTTTAAGCCGAATCATTTGAAATTGCATTTGGTTTTTTCGGCGCGCGCTTCAAGAATCGCGACCGCTGGCAGTTCTTTGCCTTCGACGTATTCGAGGAAGGCGCCCCCGCCCGTGGATATGTACGATACTCGCTCCGCAATGCGGTATTTGTCCACCGCAGCGAGCGTATCGCCGCCACCGGCAATCGAAAATGCATCGCTATCGGCGATCGCGTTCGCGAGCACTTTCGTGCCTTCGCCAAATTGATCGAACTCAAATACGCCGACCGGACCATTCCACAAAATCGTTTTTGCATCTTTCAATAACGCGGCAAGATTCGCTGCGCTTTTCGGACCGATGTCGAAAATCATGTCGTCGGCAGCGACGTCTTTAACATCCTTAATGGTCGCTTGTGCATTTTCGTTGAATTCTTTTCCAACCACGACATCAACCGGCAACGGAATATTCGTTTTCGCCATCAATGCTTTTGCTGCGGGAATCAAATCGTGCTCGCACAGCGATTTGCCGACCGGAAATCCCGCCGCCGCTAGAAATGTATTCGCGATACCGCCGCCGACAATCAGTTGATCGACTTTATCGGCGAGGTTTTCCAGCACGGTCAATTTCGTCGAAACCTTCGAGCCGCCGACAATCGCCGCCATCGGGCGCGCGGGCTTTTTCAGCGCTTTTTCCAAGCTGTCGAGTTCTTCCGACAGCAATAAGCCGGCGCAGGCAATCGTGGCGAATTTTGCGACGCCGTGTGTAGAAGCTTCGGCGCGATGCGCTGTGCCGAATGCGTCCATCACGAAAATGTCGCACAGCGACGCATATTGTTTCGCGAGTTCTTCGTTGTCTTTTTTCTCGCCTTTGTTGAAGCGCACGTTTTCGAGCAGCACCAATTGACCGTCGTCGACGCTGACGCCTTTTTGCCATTCTTTAATTAGGGGCACGTTGCGGCCGAGCAATTCGCCGAGATGCGCAGCGACCGGCGCCAGCGAAAATTCGTCTTCGTATTGACCTTCGGTCGGGCGACCGAGATGCGACATTACGATCACCTTCGCGCCGGCGTTCAACGCCAGTTCGATAGTCGGAATTGCGGCGCGAATGCGCGCGTCCGAAGTGACTTTGCCTTCTTTCACCGGCACGTTTAAATCCTCGCGGATCAGCACGCGGCGACCTTGCAGATTGAAATCGGTTAATTTCAAAACAGCCATGTCATCTCCTCACAGATTAATTAATTTGTTTTTTTGTTGTTGTAGCGAATAGTTGTAACGAATCGTTGTGCAACCGCTGTACTGCAACCGGCTAATGTTCAACGAGTGGTTTGTTGTGGCGCTGCTTTGCTCTGCAACCAATGGGCCACAACATCGAGCATGCGGTTGGCATAACCCCATTCGTTATCGAACCAGGTCAGCACGTTGATCAGATCGCCGGCGACGCGCGTCTGGCTGGCATCGACAATGCCGGAGCGCGGGTCATGATTGAAATCGCACGACGCCAACGGCTCGTCAGTGTAACCGAGGATACCCGGCGCATTTTGTGCGGCAGTGGCCAATGCGCGATTCACTTCCGCGACGCCGGCTTCGCGCGCGATGCCAATCGTCAGTTGCATCGCCGATACATTGATGGTCGGTACCCGCAGCGCGTGCGCGGCAAACAATCCGGCCAGCTCGGGCAGAATGCGGCCAACACCTTGCGCCAATCCGGTATCGACCGGAATGATCGACTGCCCCGCCGCGCGCGTCTTGCGCAAGTTCGTGTGGTGATACGCATCGAGCACCGGCTGATCGTTCATCGCCGAATGTATCGTGGTGATGATGCCGTGCCTGATACCGAACGCGGCATGCAAATTCGCTATCACCGGCACGATGCAATTGGTTGTGCACGACGCCGCCGATACGATCGTTTCATCACCGCGCAATTTGTCGTGATTGATGCCGTACACAATCGCGGGAATTTCGGTTTCACCCGGCTGCGATAACAGCACGCGACGCGCGCCGGCGCGTAAATGCGACTCGAGTTCGGCTGTGGTCGTGTACTCGCCGCTGCACTCGAGCACGACATCGACATCGCGCCACGACAATTGTGTTAGATCGGTGCTGTGCGTGACCTCGATTAAATCGTCGTGCACGCGCAGCGCATCGTTTTCTATCGACACCGCCCCGAAAAAACGGCCGTGCGTGGTGTCGTATTTGGTCAGATGCGCAATTGTGTTGAGATCGGCGGGCTCGTTAATCGCCACGATTTTCATTTGCTGGCGCAACGCCCCGGCGGTGCGCATATCGCCGTAATGCGCGCTTTCGTACAACGCGCGCAGCACGCTACGGCCGATACGGCCGTAGCCATTGATGGCGAGTCGCAGCATCAGCGATCCAGCAGTTCGGTCACCGTATCGACCACCGCCTCGACGGTGAACCCGAAGTGTTCCATCAGCTGCGGGCCGGGCGCGGATTCGCCGAACGTTTCCATGCCGATGATCGCGCCGTCGAGACCGACGTACTTGTACCAGAAGTCCTTGTGCGCGGCTTCCACCGCAACGCGCGCGAACACATCGCTCGGCAGCACCGATTCGCGGTATTCCACATCCTGCGCATCGAACAGCGTCGAGCACGGCATCGACACGACGCGCACGCGGCGGCCGTTCAGCGCGAGTTGTTCGGCAGCGGACACCGCCAACGCAACTTCGGAACCGGTGGCGATCAGGATCGCCTCGGGGTGACCGGCGGCTTCGTGCAGCACATACGCGCCACGTTCGATATTCGCGAGCTGCTGCGCGTCGCGTTTTTGATGCGCCAGATTCTGGCGGGTGAAAATCAGCGCGGTCGGGCCATCGCGACGTTCGATTGCGGCTTTCCAGGCCACGGCTGATTCGGTGACATCGCATGGCCGCCAGGTATGCAGATTCGGCGTGCTGCGCAGGTTCGCGATCTGCTCGACCGGCTGGTGGGTCGGGCCGTCTTCGCCGAGCGCGACCGAATCGTGTGTGTAAACAAAAATGCTCGGCTGTTTCATTAACGCCGCCATGCGGACGGCGTTGCGCGCGTATTCCATGAACATCAGGAACGTTGCGCCGTAGGCTTTGAAGCCGCCGTGCAGCGTCAGGCCGTTCATGATGCCGGACATGCCGAATTCACGAACGCCGTAGTACAGATAGTTGCCGCTCGCATCTTCGGCGGTGACGCCTTTGCAGCCTTTCCACAGCGTCAAATTAGAGCCGGCCAGATCCGCCGAGCCGCCAAGCAGTTCCGGCAGCAGCGGCCCGAAGAAATTGAGGCAGGTTTCCGACGCCTTGCGCGTCGCCATCGTTTTGCTGTCGTTCTGGCATTGCTCGATGAACATCGCGGCGCTTTTCGCAAAATCCGCCGGCAGATCGCCGCGCAGGCGACGTTCGAGTTCGGCGGCGAGTTCGGGATAAGCCTCGCGGTATGCCACTAAGCGTGCATTCCAGTTGCGCTCGAGCTGCTCGCCGCGCGCGCGGCCATCCCATGCGGCGTAAATTTCCTTCGGAATTTCGAACGGGCCGTGCTCCCAGTGCAGCACTTTGCGCGCTGCGGCGATTTCATCGACACCGAGCGCCGCACCGTGGCAGTCCTCTTTACCCTGCTTGTTCGGCGCGCCCTTGCCGATGATGGTTTTGCAACAAATCAGGCTCGGACGATGCGTTTCGGCCTTGGCGCGTTCGATCGCGTGTTTAACTGCATCGGCGTCATGGCCATCGACATTCGGCACCACATGCCAGCCGTAGGCTTCGAAGCGCTGCGGCGTGTTATCGGTGAACCAGCCCTCTACTTCGCCATCGATCGAGATGCCGTTGTCGTCATAGAACGCGATCAATTTGCCGAGACCAAGCGTGCCGGCCAGCGAGCAGGCTTCGTGCGAGATGCCTTCCATCAGGCAACCGTCGCCGAGGAAAACATAGGTGTGATGGTCGACGATCGCGTGATCGGCCCGGTTGAACTGCGCGGCGAGAATCTTCTCGGCCAGCGCGAAGCCGACCGCGTTGCTGATGCCTTGTCCGAGCGGGCCGGTGGTGGTTTCGACGCCTGGGGTATAGCCGTATTCAGGATGCCCCGGCGTGCGCGAACCGAACTGGCGGAACTGCTTCAGATCATCAACGGTCAGGTCATAGCCGCTCAGATGCAGCAGCGAATAGATCAGCATCGAGCCGTGGCCGTTCGACAGCACGAAACGA
This sequence comes from uncultured Spongiibacteraceae bacterium, assembly GCA_946480345.1. The sequence goes on along the minus strand of CAMLJR010000033.1, from coordinate 15,423 downwards.
TCGCGATTCGGCCATGCCGGATTGGCCGGGTTGTGATGCAGAAAGTCCCGCCACAGCACTTCGGCAATATCGGCCATGCCCATTGGCGCGCCGGGGTGGCCGGAATTGGCCTGTTGCACGGCGTCCATACTGAGTACGCGAATGGCGTTGGCAAGTTCGGTGCGGGAAGGCATGCGGGACTCCAAATTTAAATATGGATGAGAGCTGGAAAAAGGGCGCCTATTGTCCCTTAGCGCAGCGTCGGCGGGAACTAGGCATCGTCATTTTGTTGGGCGCCGATTATGGCGACGCTGGTCGATCGCGCCGCAACCTATATCAATAAACTTTGATATAGGTTGATCGCTCTGCTAGGCTGTGCGCCCATGTCGACGCCCGCCCCAATCTCCGCGCTCGCCGCCGCTCCGGTGGCCGCCAACACCGCGCTCGCTGCCCTATGCAAAGCCAGCAGCGATCCGCTGCGGCTCGATATTCTGCGCGTGTTGAGTCGCGATTCGTTTGGCGTGTTGGAGTTGTGCCGCGTTCTCGACGTGCCGCAATCGGGCATGAGCCATCACCTGAAAATTCTCGCCCGCGCCGGTCTGGTGACGACGCGCCGCGAAGGCAATTCGATTTTCTACCGCCGTGCACCGCTGCCCGCCGCGCCCGCGCTGGAGCCGCTGCAACGCGCCTTGCTCGATTGCATCGATCAATTGCCGCTCAGCGCCGCCATCGCAACCCAGATCGAGGCGTTACAGGCCGAACGCGCGCAGCGCTCGCAGCAGTTCTTCGCCGAAAACGCCGGCCGCTTCCGCGAACAACAGGAGCTGATTGCCGCCTTCGAGGCATACGGCTCTCAGGCGGCCGAGTTACTTGCACAGTGCTTTCCGAACGGCGGTGCGCTGGCGCTCGAAGTCGGGCCGGGCGAAGGGCGTTTTCTCGATGTACTCAGCAAGCGCTTCGACCGCGTGATCGCACTCGACAACGCCGAGTCGATGCTGACGCAGGCGCAGCAATTTGCGCGCGAACATCAGTTGCACAACATCGAATTCGTACTCGGCGATACCCGGCTGCCGCGCTTGGGGGAGCTGAACGCCGACTGCGCGGTGCTGAATATGGTGCTGCACCACGTGCCGTCGCCGGCGCATATTTTCGAAGACCTCGCGCGCGCGCTGAAGCCGGGCGGCTCGCTGCTCGTCACCGAGCTGTGTCGACACGATCAACACTGGGCCGAACAGGCCTGCGGCGATCTGTGGCTCGGCTTCGAGCCCGAAGATCTCACGCAATGGGCGCAGGCCGCCGGCTTCAGCGCCGACCGCTCGACCTATTTCGCGCAGCGCAATGGCTTCCGCGTGCAGATTCGCCAGTTCATTAATTCCGGTACCGATTCAACTTCATCTATTTCATTTAACCCATCGTCGCAGGGGATGTAGCGCCAATGTCCGATTACTCCGTTTTCACGTCCGAGTCCGTTTCCGAAGGCCATCCGGACAAAATCGCCGATCAGATTTCCGATGCGGTGCTCGATCGCCTGATCGCTGAAGATAAATACGCGCGTGTCGCGTGCGAAACGCTGGTGAAAACCGGCGTCGCGATCGTCGCCGGCGAAATCACCACCAGCGCGTGGGCCGATCTCGAAGAAATCGTGCGCAAAGTCATTTGCGATATTGGCTATACCTCGTCCGACGTCGGTTTCGACGGCGCGACGTGCGGCGTGATGAATATCATCGGCAAGCAATCGGTCGATATCGCGCAAGGTGTCGATCGCGCCAAGCCCGAAGATCAGGGCGCGGGCGATCAGGGTTTGATGTTCGGCTATGCCAGCAACGAAACCGACGTATTGATGCCGGCGCCGATCTGCTACGCGCACCGTCTGGTCGAGCGTCAGGCCGAAGCGCGCAAATCCGGTTTGCTGCCGTGGCTGCGCCCCGATGCAAAATCGCAGGTCACCTGCCGCTATGAAAACGGCAAAGTCGTCGCGATCGACGCGGTGGTGTTATCGACGCAACACAACCCCGACGTGCAGCACAAAGATTTGCAGGAAGCGGTGCTCGAACTGGTGATCAAGCATGTATTGCCCGCCGAGCTGCTGCATAAAGGCACGCAATTCCATATCAACCCGACCGGCAGCTTCGTGATCGGCGGTCCGGTCGGCGACTGTGGTTTGACCGGCCGCAAAATCATCGTCGATTCGTACGGCGGCATGGCGCGTCACGGCGGCGGCGCGTTCTCGGGCAAGGATCCATCGAAAGTCGATCGCAGCGCCGCTTACGCGGGCCGTTATGTCGCGAAAAATATCGTCGCCGCCGGCCTTGCCGACCGCTGCGAAATTCAGGTGTCTTACGCCATCGGCGTCGCCGAGCCGACCTCGATTTCGATCAACACGTTTGGCACCAACAAAGTCGCCGACGCCAAAATCATTCAGCTCGTGCGCGAGCATTTCGATCTGCGCCCGTATGCGATTCAGAAAATGCTCGACCTGCTGCACCCGATGTACCAGAAGACTGCTGCGTACGGTCACTTCGGCCGCAAGCCCGAGCAGGCAACTTACGAATGGGAAACGGTCGAGAACGGCAAGAAAGTGAAGAAATCCGAAAGCTTCACCACATTCCCGTGGGAAAAAACCGATAAGGCCGAGGCGTTGAAAGCGGCGCTTTAATAACTCTAAACCATGACCCCCTCGCCCTTCGGGCACTCCCCCTATTTCATAGGGGGAGCCATCCGGAAGCACGAGTGGCCTCCCCTGCAAAGTAGGGGAGGTGTCGCGAAGCGACGGAGGGGTCATCTCGAGAATTCCGGAGCAAACGAATGAACGCAAAAACTAACTTCACCGATTACAAAGTCGCCGACATTTCTCTCGCCGATTACGGCCGCAAAGAAATCGAAATCGCCGAAACCGAAATGCCCGCGCTGATCGCACTGCGCGAGCAATACCGCGCAACGCAGCCGCTGAAGAACGCAAAAATTCTCGGCTGCATTCACATGACAATTCAAACTGCCGTGCTGATCGAAACGCTGGTCGAACTCGGCGCAGAAGTCCGCTGGTCGTCGTGCAATATTTTCTCGACGCAGGATCACGCTGCAGCGGCAATCGCGGCGCGCGGCATTCCCGTATTCGCGTGGAAAGGCGAAACCGAAACCGAATACGAATGGTGTATCGAGCAAACCATTTTGAAAGACGGCAAGCCGTGGGATGCGAATATGATCCTCGACGACGGCGGCGATCTGACGCAAATCCTGCATCAGAAATATCCGGCGATGCTCGACAACATCCACGGCATCACCGAAGAGACAACAACCGGCGTGCATCGCCTGCAGGAAATGCTCGCGGCCGGCACGCTCAAAGTACCCGCGATCAACGTCAACGATTCGGTAACGAAATCCAAGAACGACAACAAATACGGTTGCCGTCACAGCTTGAACGACGCGATCAAACGCGGCACCGATCATTTGCTCGCGGGCAAAAAAGCTCTCGTGATTGGCTACGGCGATGTCGGCAAAGGTTCGGCGCAATCGCTGCGTCAGGAAGGCATGATCGTGAAGATTGTCGAAATCGATCCGATCTGCGGCATGCAGGCGTGCATGGATGGTTTCGAACTCGTATCGCCGTACATTAACGGCGTTAACGACGGCACCGAAAAATCGATCAACAAAGAATTGCTCGCGACGACCGATCTCGTGGTTACCACCACAGGCAATATCGATGTGTGCAATGCTTCGATGCTGAAAGCGCTGAAATCCGGCGCCGTCGTGTGCAACATCGGTCACTTCGATAATGAAATCGACACCGCGTTCATGCGCAAAAATTGGGAATGGGAAGAAGTTAAACCGCAGGTACACAAGGTATATCGCAATCGCGCGACGAAGGATCATTTGATTCTGTTGTCGGAAGGCCGTTTGGTGAATCTCGGCAACGCGACCGGCCACCCATCGCGCGTGATGGACGGCTCGTTCGCGAATCAGGTGCTTGCACAGATTTATTTGTACGAGCGCCGTTTTGCCAATCTCGAAAGTAATTTGAAACCGGCAGCGATCACTGTTGAAGTGCTGCCGAAAAAACTCGACGAAGAAGTGGCGGCGCATATGGTGCGCGGTTTCGGCGGCGTGATTACCCAACTGACCGAGCAACAGGCGAAATATATCGGCGTGAAAGCCGATGGGCCGTTTAAGCCGGATAGTTACAAGTACTGACACGGTGGCCTCCCCTATTTCATAGGGGAGGTGTCGCGAAGCGACGGAGGGGTTGGGTTTTTAAAAATGACCCCCTCGCCCTTCGGGCACTCCCCCTACTTCGCAGGGGGAGCCTAAGCGCTCACTGCCAAAGACTCACACCATGACCCAACGCTTCAGCTTCGAATTTTATCCGCCGAAAACACCGCAGGGCCGCGACAACCTGATCGTCACGCGCAAGGCACTGAATGCTTTGAGCCCCGATTTTTTTTCGGTGACTTACGGCGCCGGCGGTTCGACGCGCGATAACACGAAAGATGTTGTCGTCGGAATTCGCGCCGACGGCATCAATGTGGCGCCGCATTTATCGTTTGGCGGCGACGATGAAGACAGCATTCTGCAATTGTTGAACGACTATAAAGCGGCGGGAATCGATCGCATCGTGGCGTTGCGCGGCGATATTCCATCGGGCATGGGCGGTCAACGTTTGATTTATGCGCGCGAACTCGTCGCATTCATCCGCAAACATTTCGACGATCATTTTTGTATCGATGTCGCGGCGTATCCAGAAATTCATCCCGATGCAAAAACCTACGGCGAAGACATCGCGTTTCTAAAACAAAAACTCGACGCCGGCGCCGGCAGTGCGATCACGCAATATTTTTACAATGCCGATGCATATTTTTATTTCATCGAGCAATGTCAGCGCGCGGGTATCGATAAACCGATTTATCCCGGCATCATGCCAATCACGAATTACGCCAACCTCGCGCGCTTCTCGCGCAATTGCGGCGCCGAAATTCCGCGCTGGATCGGCAAGCGTCTCGAACAATATGGCGACGATGTCGCGAACCAAACCGAATTCGGCACCGAAATCGTTACGCATTTATGCGAGCAATTACTTGCTGGTGGCGCTCCGGGCCTGCATTTCTATACGATGAATCAAGTCGAGCCGACGCGGACGATTTGGAATAATCTGAAACTACGCGGTTAATTTTCTCACGCTGGTTTTTGCAATACGTAATCCATCTGCATTCGCAGCGCGTCGAAAACCTTGATCGCAACGTCTGCCACGTCATCGACATTGGGCGCGTAACGACTGGCATTTTCGATGAAGAAAAGCCATTGCGGCGGACTCGTCAGCGAAAAGAAACTGCACGCGACATCGGGCAGCGATTGAGCCAGTCGACGTGCGATAACTTGTGCGCCGAATCGAGAGCCTTCGCGCACATACAAGAAGCCTATGTAACCCGCCGGCGTTGAACACTCGGGCCACACGCTCATCGATTCGAACGGTTTCGCGTTCAGTGCAATCAAATCATTCGAAAGCCACGGCATGCGCTGCAATGTCTCGTATCCGGCCAATGCCTCGCGATGAATTTCGCCATATTTCGATGGCACGGTTTCCATTGCAGCTTGCGGTGCGGCCAACGCTCTTAACGCGATAACGTAATCCCGATACGAGCAATCGCCCGCTCCAAGCGGTTTTAATATGGGATGATTTTCTAAAGCGCGGTGCGAGGCGGCTGTGCGCGCACGCAAAACCTCCAACCAATCGTTAGCGCGGGAACTTAATCGCATAAAAACTCGCACAACAATTATCAGATAAGTGCATGTTCACAGATAAGCGTATGAATAATTAATGGGCTTTTTCTTTCGCATGCAGCTGCATCGTGAAAATTACCTGGCCCTGACAATACGTGTATTCAAGACTTCCACCGCTCGCCTTAACAATTTGGTGGGCAATGTAGAGACCCAGCCCCAAACCGTTTCGATTAACAAATTGATTGCGCGGCGATTTATACGGCACGAATAATTCATCGACAATGTCGGCGGGAATCGGTGGCGCGGTATTCGCGATTTCGATAATGGCGGTGGTATTTTGCATGCGCAATGTCACATCGATCTGCTTGCCGATCGCGCCATGATGACGGGCATTACTGAGCAGGTTCGACAATGCTTGCGCAATGCGCTCGGAATCGCCGTCCCACATCGCGGGACGTTCGAGGTTGAGTCGATATTCAACGCCAGGATGTGCAACGCAAACTTCATCGACCAATTCTTGCAGCACTTGGCTCAAATCGAATGTGGAAATAGCACCGAGCAACGGCAGACCTGCCTGCGCGCGACTGAAATCGAGAATTTGCGTAATCAAGCGTTGCATACGACCGCTCGAATTATCGATGCGCGTACCCCATTCGCGACTGGTGTCATCGAGTTTGAGCACATTGGCCGCCATGCGAATCGCCTGCAACGGATCACGCAGGTCGTGACCGAGCATGGCCAATAAATGTTGCCGCGCCTCTTCGATTTCGGCATAGCGCGATATGCAAATGCGCGAGATCTCGTGTTGCAATTGCGTCGCCAGACGCAATGTCACGGGCCGCCAGGGCTGAGAGCGCCCGCGTATCGTTTCGCGCCACTCGCTAAAACTGCCGCGAGGAGTCAACCGCACGCCATTGGGGCCGGTTTTATAAATTTTTTCCGGTTCACCACCCCAGCGCACGGTATAAACCTGTGCTCGCCGCAATACGACGATGCTTCCCTTTCCTGGACGATCGAAAACAATATTCAGCGCGCCCACCCACGGATCGAGCAACGCGCGCATCGACTCCGGCCAGCTCTCCAGGTTATCGATAGCATGCAGCTCGGCATTCAATTCGCTGAGGTGGGACAAGATGGCGGTGGACACTGCGCGAGGCACGCCGCCGAATTCCAGAATTTTTCCCTGATAAGTAAGAATCAGCGCATCGGCACGCAACACCTGTTGCAGCAATTGCCGGTGCGCGCTCAATACCGCGAGCGGATCTTCAGTGCTGATCAGCGCACCCGCGATTTGCGTAATGGCTTCGGCGCATTCCTGCTGACGCTTAGCCTCGGCCGCAGCCTCGATGGCCTGAATGCGCGACGATACGAACAACGCCAACGTGGCGCAGGCCTGTCGAATATCTTCCGACACAAATAATGGCGAATGATGATGACAGGCGAACAATCCCCACAGCTCGCCATTAACGACAATCGATACACTCATCGATGCCGAAACGCCCATGTTTTTCAGATATTCGATATGGATCGGCGAAACGCTGCGCAATGCCGCGAACGATAAATCTACCGGCTGCGCACCTTCGCGAGCGAGCAACGCAACGGGTGCGTAATCGACATCGGGAATCAGCCGCAAGGTATTCAATGTGTATAACCGGCGCGCCTGCGCAGGAATATCGCTCGCGGGAAAACGCATATTGAGAAACGAATCGATATTCTCGCCGCGCGCTTCGGCAACAACATCGCCACTGCCATCCGGCTGAAACATGTAAGCCATGACACGATCGAATCCGGTCCATGCACGTAGCTGCGCGGTGCACTCGGAAAGAATATGCAGCGCATCGGGATTGCTGCGCAATTTCATCTGCAAGCGCGAGCTGAGATCGAAGATTTTTTTGCCTTCTACACGGCGTTCGAATTCGATGAGATCACAGCCCTTGTAGCAATGCACAAGACGTGTGAAACGCCCTCCGTTCAGCTGAACTTCATCGCTGACATTGAATCCCTGCACGAGTCGCGCTTCGGTGAGCAAATCGGACAAATCCGCAACTGCTGCGGCTGGCAGATCCAACTCATCGAGAGAGGCATCTAAAAAATAATTGCCCGGTAAAAAGGCTGGCGCATTAGCGCTCCAAGCCACCAGCTGATCGTTCTTCAAAACCAGCAATGCACCGTGACCTTGAATGGCACCCGGAATATGGATCGGTTCTAGCGCGCAATCATCGAGTGTCGGAGTGGGATGAGTGTTCTGAACTGGATTTTCCATAAATGCGTTTTTTCCATAAATCGTTCATGCCGCGAAAAGTCGACTCGATATTTCAATCGCGAACATTACGCGGGCGAATGGAATAAGAATACCGCACGTATGGATTTGAAAATGATCGCCACATCCATTTTTGCAAATCCGCATCCCAACTTTGTTCAGGAATAAAAATTGCGAAGGAGTTAATGGGTGGAGATTCGCGCGATAAAATCTTGTTTAATTGCTAGCCATTCTCGCACATCTCTTCAACAACGACCCAATTCGTCGTCAATGAAGCGCGGCACCCTACTACGCATTGATGCCATTGCGATATGTAAAAAGACATAGAGGACGGCAAATTTTGAACTATATGCTGAAAGATCTTAAAAAATTGACCAATTGTTCACAGTGTCCGCTGCGGGGTAACCATGCGGATAACACACCCGAAGAAATCGAATTTATTCAGGATTTCAAAAAGGAAGAACGCAGTGTTGCTGCCGGCGCGACAATTTTGCGCGAGCATTCGAGCGATGGCGATTTATTTACCCTGCGGGAAGGTTGGGCATTTCGTTATCGCACGCTACCTGATGGTCGCCGCCAAATTCTGAACTTTTTATTACCCGGCGATTTCAGCGGGCTACAGGCCGAGCTAACGGAGGTAATGCCGTATGGCGTCGAAGCATTAACGCCTGCGCGCGTCTGTATTTTCCAACGCGAAAAACTTTGGTCCCTCTATCATCAATTTCCAAAACTTGGATACGATCTGACATGGCTCAGCGCCAGTGAAGAATTGATCGTCGATGAAAATTTATTATCCGTAGGACGTAGAACCGCGTCCGAACGTATCGCCATGTTATTGTTGCACATCAGTAAACGTGCGATGGCCATTGACGAACATACATCGGAAGGCGTGCGTTTTCCCATCAGCCAACAACACATCGCCGATGCATTAGGACTTTCTCTCGTGCATACCAACAAAACTTTGCGGCGTCTGGAGAGCATGGGCTTACACCAAATTCGCAACAATCGATTGAAAATTCTGAAAGCGGATGTGCTCAGGCATCTTTCCGCCTACTATGATCTTCCGCTAAGACGAAAGCCGCTTATTTAATTAGCCAAAAAAAATTGCCGGAAAAAGCGATGCGCTGCCCTCGAATTTATACGCCACAACCGCTCACTGCTCACACAACACTGCAGCTCAATGCGGACGCAGCACATCACATTTCGCGTGTGTTGCGTATGCAAAGCGGCGACTCGCTGATTTTATTTAACGGCGATGGCAATGAGTATGCCGCGACGATTGCGAGCGTCGATAAAAAATCAGTGCACGTTGAGCTCGGCGACGCGAACACCCTCGATCGCGAGTCACCGTTGCACATTCATCTCGGCATCGCCATTTCGAAAGGCGAACGGATGGATTGGGTGATTCAGAAAGCAACCGAGCTGGGCGTTTCGCAAATCACACCGTTGCAAAGCGAGCGTGTCGAAGTGCGATTGCAGGGCGAACGCGAAGAAAAAAAACTCGCACACTGGCGTGCGGTGGCGATTTCCGCGTGCGAGCAAAGCGCACGCAATCGCATTCCCGCGATCGACGATGTACAGCCATTATTTGCCTGGATAGACAACGTCGAAGCCGATACGAAATTCGTGCTGCATCACCGCAGCGTGGCCGCGCTTGATGCGCAGAGCACCGCGCCGAAACGCGTCGCGTTATTAATCGGACCGGAAGGTGGCTTGAGCGAAGTGGAAATCAATGCCGCGGAACAACGCGGTTTTAAACCGCTGCGACTCGGCCCGCGCGTATTGCGCACCGAAACTGCGCCGTTGGCAGCATTGAGTGTGTTGCAGTTTTTGTGGGGCGATTTACGTTAATACCATCGGCCTTGCAGCAAGCAGCGCCGAAGCGAAATTAAAGCACCTTCAAAACCTGTTGCTGTATGTAAGCAACATTCGGAATCGCAGCGCGCTCGCCATTGACCAGCACGCGCGCGACTTCGGCTGGGCCGATCATCGCCTCAGGATCTTCCGCAATTTCTTCGGGCAACAACCGCATCAGACGCGGCAGACCTTCGGTGACGATGCCGCAGAACGGTAGCGTCGGATCGCCGATCACATTGTTCAGAATCGCAATTCGAAGATTGCTGCTGCGGCCGGCGAATGGCTCGTCGTTGATCGCTTCGAACGACACCAGCGGCACGCGCGTATTGCGCCACTGAAAGCCGCCGAGGTACCACGTCGGCACATCCTCAATCGGTTCGGGCCGCGTAAACGGGATGATTTCGGCCACATTCACGTTCGGCAGTACCAACAGTTTGCCGCTGACCGGAACCAGCAGCGTCGAAATCTGCGTTACTGTCGGCTGCGTCTGCAACATGCTACTCACTGGTTGTTTCCCCTGACTTCATCGATGCGCCACCAGGCGTGGCCGCTCCGTTGTGGCTTTGACTGTAGCGGCTACTCAACGCCTGCGCCAGTTGCGCGGGCGTGCCCTGCTTGCTGACGATACCCGTCGCGAGCGCGGCGTTAGGCATATCCGGGCTGACGCACGATGCCGGCGTTTGCACCCAGATTTCACCACCGCACGCCTGCATGACGCGGCACCCCAGAGCGCCGTCGTCGCAGGTGCCGCTGAATACGATCACCCCCGCACGCTGCGGATACAGCCGCGCAATATTGCCTACGACCTGATCGATCGCCGGCTGATAACGCCCCTCCCAACGTTTGCGCGTTTCCAGCACGCGGTGGAACGGCAGGAACCGCAATTGCCGATCGGCCGGAACCACCAGAATCTGCCCCTGCTCCAGCGATTGGTCGCCGCGACTGAGCACGCTGCGATAGTGGCGATGCCGTTCCAGTGCATTAGCGAGAATAGTGTCGAAACGCGGTTCGATGTGTTGGGCGTACACGAACGCCAGCGGCAGATTCGGCGCCAGCGCAGCGAGAAATTCGCTGACGGCTTCCGGCCCGCCGGTCGATGCGGCCAGCACCCATACCGCTTGCGGCGGACTCACCGGCTCTACCCGCGCTCCACTGGCTGTCGCGGCAAGTTCTTCGAGCTTGGCGAGCATGCGTCGACGCCACTCGGCAAACGCCGCCGGTTGCTGCGGCGCAATTTCATCGCTGATTAAAAACGGCGCGTCGCAATGTTCGATGATGTCGGCGAGAAGATCCTCGACCTGCGCGTCGCTGGCATCGAACAGCCATGCGTCCGGGCGCTCGTCCTCACTTTGCTGGCAATCGCGCCAATGCGCCGGCTCGACACAGCGCGCGTCGCAACCCGCTTCCAGCAGCAGTTTTTTCAGAATATGCCGGCTCAGATCGGAGCCGGCGACAATGGCAATTTGTGGAATGGGCTTGGAGCCATCCGTTACACCAAGCGGGTGGGCGCTCACTGTTGCACCGTCGTTCCCATCAGCTCATGGATGGTTTCGAGCAGCACCATCTCCTGATACGGCTTGCCGAGATAACGGTTAACGCCGAGCGAGAACGCGCGCTCGCGGTGTTTTTCGCCGGTGCGCGACGTGATCATGATGATCGGAATGTCCTGCAACCGGCTGGTATGACGCACGCGGCTAGCGACTTCGAAGCCGTCCATGCGCGGCATTTCGATGTCGAGCAGCATCACGTCGGGCAGCTGTTCCGCTTCCTGCAACAGGTTGATCGCGTCGACGCCGTCTTTGGCCAACATCACTTCCATGCCTTGGCGCTCCAGGAACCGCGAGGTCACTTTGCGCACCGTGACCGAGTCGTCGACCACCATCACCAACAGCGGACGTGAGCGCTCGCTACTGCTGTCTTCAAGGCTTGGCGCCGTATCGCGATGCAGCAACAGCGCATCGGCACGAATCAGCGCCATCAGATCGAGAATAACGACGACCGAGCCGTCGCCGAGTACGGTCGCGCCCGATAACCCCTGCACCAAGCCGAACTGCGGGCCGAGCGCCTTAACGACGATTTCGCGCGAGCCCATCAGGCTGTCGACCTGTACCGCGACCGAGTGATCGGAACCGCGCACCAGCAGCACCGGCAGCGGCATCGTCACGCCTTCGAGATTGGGCTTATCGCCGGAACGCAACAGCGCGCCCATGTAGCGCATCAGGTACGGCTGACCGGCGTATTCGAACAACGGCGCGTCGGGTTGGTAATACGCTTCGAGCTCGAACGGGCTGACCCGCACGATGCCTTCGATCGAGTTCAGCGGAATCGCATAAATATCGCCGCCGACGTTGACCATCAACGCGCGGTTGACCGACACCGTGAACGGTAACCGGATGGTGAACTGCGAGCCTTTGCCCCATACCGAATCGATTTCGAGCGAACCGCCGAGCTGTTTGATTTCGCTGTAGACGACGTCCATGCCGACGCCGCGGCCGGAAATCTGGGTGACATGCTTCGCAGTACTGAAGCCCGGCTGCAGGATGAACTGCATGATTTCGTGATCGCTGAGTGGCGCGCTGGGCGCCATCATGTCGCGGGCGATCGCTTTTTCGCGCACCGCATTCAGATCGATACCGCGGCCGTCGTCGGTCAATCGCAGCACGACTTCGCCGCCTTCGCGGGTGAGGCTCAGTACGACCGTGCCTTGCGGCGGTTTGCCGGCGGCCTCGCGGTCGGCCGGGGTTTCGACACCGTGGTCGATGGCGTTGCGCAGCATGTGTTCGAGCGGCGCGACGACGCGCTCGAGCACGGTGCGGTCGAGTTCGCCTTCGGCGTTGTCGACGTAAAACTCCACCTGCTTATCGAGCTCGCCCGCCACCTGCCGCACGATGCGGCGCAGGCGCGGCACCATGCGCGCGAACGGCACCATGCGCGAACGCATCAGGCCTTCCTGCAACTCAGTGTTGATCCGCGATTGCTGCACGAGCAGCGTTTCCATGTCGCGCGATTTCTCGGCGAGCGTGTTTTTGATGTCGACCAGGTCGGATGCGGATTCAAGCAGCGAACGCGATAGCTGTTGCAGCAAGGAATAACGGTCGAATTCGAGCGGATCGAAGCCTTCGAGACCTTCGCTTTCAACCTGCTCCTGACGGAACAGCATCTGCGCTTCGGTTTCCAGATCGAGCCGGCGCACCTGCTCCTGCAAGCGGTCGACGGTGATCTGCATCTCGTCGAGCGAGAACACGAATTCGTTGACCTGCTCTTCCGAACGCGAGCGGGCAATCGAGGTTTCGCCGGCCAGGTTGACCAGCTGTTCGAGCAGTTGCGCGGAGATCTTCACCACTTCCTGCGGACCGCGACGCAATTGGCCGTTGGCGCCGAGTTCGAGATCCTCGGGGCTGCGCGGTGTTGGCGGCTGGAACGAGGGTTCCGCTTCGCGGCGCACGAACGGGACGATATTCGCTTCGTTCAGGCCGTTGGTGTCGCGTGCCGAGTTCGTCTGGCGCGGGCTATCGAACGGCGCCGGCTCCGCAGGGTGCTCGGATTCCAGCAGCTCGCCGACCATATCGGCCAGCGCATCGTTATGCGGCGCCGGTTCGGCGAGCTCGGCAACAGGCGTATTTTCGGCGGCGTCAGCCGCTACTTCGCTCAGCGCGCTATCCGCTTCGTGACCGCCAGTTTTCACCGCATCGATCAATCGGATCAGTTGATCCTGATAGCCGTGTACTTCGGCCAGCAGGATGTCGTCCACCGGGCGCTGCTGTTGCTGCGCGTTGATCAACAGCGTTTCGAAATTGTGGCTCAGGTTGCCGAGATTTTTCAGCCCTGCCAGCCGTGCGCCGCCTTTCAGCGTATGCAACAGCCGTTGCAGATCGTCGAGATAGAAGCCGTTGTCGCGATCGTCGCTCCAGTGATGGATCGCTTCATCGATCGCTTCGAGCAGGTCACCCGCTTCTTCGAGGAAGATTTCGAGAATCTCGGTGTCCATTTCCTCGTCGTCAAACTGCGACGAATGCGCCGACGCCGGCGTAAAGGCGGGCGAAGCAGCCGGGCTGGTAAATGCAGCCGGCGCCGACTCGGCTGCCTCATCCAGATCGGCGTCGATTACCTCAACGCCCGGCAATTCGGACGCGGCGGCGATAGCCTCCAGATCCTGCTCGTCGAATTCGAAATCATCCTCGTCGCGCTCCAGCTCCTGGAGCAGGACGGCGTTTTCGTCTGCCGTCTCGTCGGCCGCCGGCTCGGAGGCTAGCGCGGCCAGATCGTCCGCAGCTCCGGCCCCGTCGTCTTTAAGCACAGTGCTTTCGAATGCAGCGTCTTCAAGTACAGCGCCTTCGAATTCAGTGTCTTCGCGGGCCGTTTCTTCATCGGCGCCCGCTTCACCGCTCATTTCAGCCAACAATTGATCGGCCGATGGCTCGTTATCGCTGCTGATTTCGGTGGCGAAATCGTTGAACGCGGCAAACGCCACCGATTCGTCAGGTGCAGTTTCTGCGTCAGCATCATCCGCCGCCTGAGTGTTGTCGTCGGGTCGCGTCAGTATTTCGAGCTCGGCCCATTCGGCGAGCAGCGGTTCGGATTCAGCCGTTTCGTCCAGCGTTGTTTCGCCACTCGCGAGTTCGTTCTCGACGCCGATTTCCGGCTCGACCCCATCGATATGGCCGATTTCGACCACATCGTCGAGCATTGGAATATCGATCTCTGCAACCGGCATCGCGACGCCGTCCGCATCGAATTCGAACTCGACCAATTCGTTTTGCAGTTCGCTGCAATCGGCCACGTTCTGATTGGCCGCGAGACAATCGAGCATGTCGATGAGTGCGTCGTCCGCGCGCAACGCCACATCGAAAAAACGTGCGTCGGCTGGGCCGTCGACACCGCGCCGCAACAACGCCTGCAACGCCTGCGCGAGCTCGACCACGGGGCTGAGGTTCAGCGCATCGGCGCTGTCGGCAACCTGACTGATCGTCGCCGCCAATGTGTGCTGACGTTGATCGTCGAGACGCCCGTCCTGCCAGCGGCGCAGGTCCTCGCCAACTGCAGAAATCAGCTCGATCGCATCGCCGAGGAATTGATTGAAGGCCGCCGGTGAAATCGACGCGATAGCCGGTTCCGGCTCGTCATCGACATGCGCGAGATGGATGTGGTGCAGCGTATCGACCCAATCGACGAACTCGTCGGCGCCCGGCACGGGCCGGTGCGGCTCGGTGGCGAGTTGATCGAGGCAGGCGCGGAACAGATCGACGCCTTGCCGCAATACCGCCATAACGTCCGGATCGGTGCGCAGCTGCGCCGTGCGCAGTTCTTTGATGAAACGTTCGACCGGCGTGACCACCTGCGCCATCGGCTCGACATCGGCCATATGCGCGCTGCCCTTCAGCGTGTGCAAGGCGCGCTGCAAATCGTCCGACAGCTCGGCGGGGCCGGCCAACTGGTCGGCGTGACGAATGAATTCTTCGACGGTCTCGATATGCGTGCGAGCTTCGGTGGCGAAAATATCGAGCAGCGCATCGGCCTCTTCCGCCTCAATATTTTCTGCTTCTTCGATACGCGCGGCTGCGATTGACGCTTCTTCGTCCGCATCGGGTTCCGCATCCGCTGGAAAATCGGCGGCG
>CAMLJR010000032.1 GCA_946480345.1 uncultured Spongiibacteraceae bacterium | reverse complement strand
CAGCAACGTGGGTTCACGCTGATCGAAATCATGGTGGTGGTGGTCATCATCGGCATTTTGATTGGGCTGGTGGCGCCGAACGTATTGGGCCGTGTCGACAAAGCGCGCGTTACCGCCGCCAAAGCCGATATTGCGACGCTCGAACAGGCGCTCGAAATGTATCGGCTCGACAACCACTCGTATCCCAGCACCGATCAGGGACTCGAAGCGTTGATCGTCAAGCCAGGCGGCGAGCCCGAGCCCAAAAACTGGAATCCGGAGGGGTATCTGAAGAAAAAACAATTACCCGAAGATCCGTGGGGTGGCGCATACCAGTACGTCAGTCCGGGCCAGGAAGGCCGTCCGTACGATCTGTATTCTTTTGGTTCCGATGGGCGCGAGGGCGGCGAAAACTATGACGCGGATATCGGCAACTGGTCGAAAGAATAGAAAACCCACACACAATAAAAACCGCGGTTTCACGCTGATCGAAATTCTGACGGTACTGGTTATCGTCGCGGTAATGGCCGGCCTGCTCGTCATTGGTTTCAGCGATTCGCCGCAGCGTCGATTGCGGCGGGAAGCGAGCGATCTCGCGGCGTTGATTAATGCAGCCAGCGATGAAGCGGTCATGCGTGGTGTCGAAATCGGGCTGACGATCGACGAGCGCGGTTATCGTTTCGTTTACTTCGATATCGAAAAAAAGCAGTGGCAACCGGTGGTGCAGCGCGGCTTGGCTGAGCATCAATTCGACGAACCGTTGACCGTGGATGTGGTGCTCGACAGCGAACACATCGGCGAAGACGAGCAGGCACGCCAGAAAAAGTTCGCCGAGCGCAGCGAAGACACTGCACTGCGGCCAATGGTGCTCATTTTGTCGAGCGGCGAAATCACTCCCTTTACGCTGACGTTAAGTGACGACACGGAAAATAAAATCAGTTTGGAAGGCGATGGGCTCAATCCAGTCACAGTACAGAAAAGCTGATATGCGCGGTGCGGCGGGGCAGGTTCGCGGCTTTACGCTGCTGGAAGTGCTGGTGGCGCTGGCAATTCTGGCGCTGTCGGCGGCCGCGGTACTGCGACAGACGCAGCTCGGCATCAAACAGCAGCAGCAACTCGAATTGAAATCGTATGCACTGGCGATCGCCGACGACGCGTTGGCGACGATGCTGGCGCAGAACGATTGGCCACCGCTTGGGCGCAACGAGCAGACGCAGGAATTTCAAAGCCAGCAATGGCTGATCGTCACCGATGTGCAAACCGCGCCCGATCCAGATCTACGCAAAATAGAAATGAGCGTTGGCCTCGTTCGCGAAGGTGAACGCGAGCCGACGCCATTGCTGCGCCTCACGACGTATCGAGGCGAGTACTGATGCTGCGGCAATGTAAGCGGACAAATCGGCACCGTCGGCGCATTCAGGGATTCACATTGCTCGAGGTGCTCGTCGCGATCACCATTTTCGCGCTGATTGGCATCGCCAGTTATCGCGTGTTGAGCAGCGTCATGCAGGCGAACGAGCGACTGGCGGTGCGCAGCGATCAACTGCGCGAAATCAATCGTGCTTTCTGGATCGTGCAGCAGGACATCGAACAACTGATGCTGCGCAATGTGCGTACCGCCGATGGTGCCATCTCGTTGGAGCCGAATTATCTCGTTGTCGACAACGAATTTGAGTTGCCGCTGCAATTGACGCGAGGCGGACGCTCCAATCCGCTGGGGTTGTCGCGCTCGAACATGCAGCGCGTCGCTTATGCGGTCGATCATCACCCCGATTACGAAACGGAAGACAGCCCTCATTTTCACGAGGAGGGTTTGTATCTGTTGCGCTACACGTGGCCGACGCTCGATGGCGCGGGCTCAAAGGAAAACGCGCTGGTGCAGGTGCTGTTGCCAAATGTTGCGAGCATCAACGTCGGCGTATTCAGCGAGAACGGCCTCGAACCTCAGTGGCCGGTCCCTGGAAAACCCGATCTGATGCCGCGCGGTCTGCAACTAGAGGTTGCAATGGCGGAGGGCGAAGCGTTGAAACGATCGTATCTGCTCTGGTGAGCAAAAAATGCGGGCGGTGAAGCAAAAAATGCGGGCGATGCGCGGTGGTCCGTTAACGCGCCAGCGCGGCGTGGCGTTGATCACCGTTCTGTTGGTGTTTGCGTTGGTGGCGGTCATTGCGACGGAGTTACTGCATCGCAATCAATTGAGCCTGCGCCGCGTCGCCAATCAGGTCGACACACGGCAAGCGTATTACTACGCATTGGCGGGAGAGGCTTATGCGCGTCAATTGCTCGCGCGCGATGTCATCAGCGGTAAAGGCAATGTCGACACATTGCTGGAACCGTGGGCGCAGACGGCAGAACAGCAACCGTTCGAAATCGAAGGCGCTGAGCTGCGGGTGGAAATTAGCGATTTGCAGGGACGCTTCAATCTAAACAGCGTGACGGACGATGCCGGTGTCGTAAGCCCCGATCGTGCCGCCCAGCTCGCGCAGCTATTGAGCGCGCTTCAGCTCAATCCCAACTATGCTGGCGAATGGGTCGATTGGATCGATCGCGATCAGCAGCCCAGCCCTAACGGCGCCGAGGACGGCGATTACGCCGATTATCTGACCGCAGGCCGCCCCGAGGCGGACGTCAGCGCGCTGCGTTCGTTACGCTCGATGCAGCCGGCCGATTATGCGAAACTCGCGCCGCATGTCGTTGCGCTGCCGCTGGGCACTACGTCGATGAATGTGCCGATCAATGTGAACACCGCGGATGCCGCCGTATTAAGATCGCTGTCGCCTACCATTAGCGACTCGCAAGCGGCGCAGCTGATCGCACAACAAAAGAGCAGCGGGTTTCGCGATACCGATGCATTCATGAAAGTGATTGGTTCGACGCAAACTATATCCGCGCCGATCGCTGTCAACTCTGATTACTTCGAGGTGCTTGTCACCGTGAAATACGGCAACCATTGGCAACGCCTGCGCACACAGCTACGTCGCGAAAAAGGCGTAAATGGCAAAGTGGTTTCGTTCGCGGTAATCAGTCGCGTCCGCAGCCCCCTTATCGATGATATCGAATGATGAAACAGCGTCTGGTAATCCACGTTCCCGCTACGCAGTTAAATGGCGCCACGCCGGTTCAGTGGCATCTGTTTGACGAAGACGATCGACTGCAACGCAGCGGCAACACGCCGTTGCAGGATCTGCAATCGACAGCTTCTGGTTCGCCCGTCGCCGAAACATTGGTCATCGTTCCCGGCGAATTAGTGTTGCTGACCGCCGTTAATATTCCCTCGCGCCAGATGCGTCAGATCAAACAGGCATTGCCTTACATGGTCGAGGAACTCATCGCCGATAACATCGAAGAAGTGCATATGGCGTTACCGGCGACAAAACCGGTCGACGATGCTGCATTGCCGGTTGCCGTAGTGCGACACGAATTGCTGATCAATTGGTTGGATCAGTTGTATCAACATGGCATTAAGCCCGATCGAATTTTCCCGGATAGTCTCACCACGCCATGGCGCGAACATAGCCGCAGCTTTTTTGTCAGCGGCGAGCGCGTGCTGTATCGGGATGGATTATTTAGCGCGCAGGTATTCTTCCGCGCGCAAGCCCCGAATCTGCTGCCGCTATTGGCGCAACAATTCGCGGCTCAGTTGAGCTCGGAGCTCGGCGCCGTTCCGCGCTATTTGCTCGGCAGCGGCAGTGACGATTTCGAAGCGTTATCCGAACTCAAGCCTTTACTCATCGAGCAATTGCGTGTCGACGTCGAAACGGTCGAATTCGCGGAAACCTCGGCCGAGGTTCTCGCGGCACAGGCAGTACGACAGCGCGATGAAATCATTAATCTGCTGCAGGGCGGGTACAAGGTTCAGCGTCACGACAGTGCGGCGCGCTGGCGCAAAACGGCGATCGTCGCCGCAATAGGATTATTGATATACACGGGCGTTACGGCGGGGAGCGGCATCTGGTTCAACTGGCACGCCGATCGCCTCGAAAACGAAACCTTCGCGCTGTATCGACAACTGTTTCCGCAAGAGCGTCGTGTCGTGAGTCCGCGCAAACAAATGCAGGCTCATTTAGGCGGAGGCAGCGGTGTCACCGGCGCGTCCGCGATGCCGCTGTTATCGAAGAGCGCCATCGGTTTGCGCAACAACAATGTGCAGCTCGACGAGTTGCGCTATAGCCAGCAAAAAAATGATCTGCAAATTCAATTGCGTGTTCCGAGCATGGACGTGCTGGATCGCATAAAGCAGCAATTGAACGGTGTCGGGCTCTCGGTCGAAATTAATTCCGCTACTCAGCGCGGAAAAGAAACACTCGGCCGTCTGCATATTCAGGAGCAAAAATCGTGAAGATGCTGCATGCATTGCTGGAAGACGTGCGTAACTGGATCGCATCGACGTTGCTCGCACAGCGCTTATGGGCGCATTACGAAACTGCATCGCCGCGCGAGCAGTTGTCGCTGAAAATTCTCGGCGGCTTTCTGGCAATCGTCGCGTTGTTGCTGCTGGTCATCCTGCCGTTGCATCGTTTCAACGTTGCCGCAATCGCCGATTACCGCGCTCAACATGAAACGCTGCAGTGGATGCAATCGAATCGTGCGGCCATCGGCAGCTCGACATTAAAACCGCGAGCACCAGGCGATTCATTGTTGGCGCTGGCGAATCAGCAGGCGCGCAATTTCGGTTTGACCATCCGACGTTACGAGCCCAGCGGCGAAAAAGCGTTGACGATGGCGCTTGAGCAAGTGCCGTTCAATCGCGTCGTGCAATGGCTCGATGCGTTGGAGCGCGAGCACGGTATTACCGCAGTGGAACTTAACGCCAGTCGGCGCAACGAGCCGGGCATGGTCGATGTGCGCGTGGTGTTGCAGGGTTAGCGCGCATGTATAACCACCATTTCGGTTTGGCGGAGGCGCCATTTTCGATTGCGCCGGACCCGCGCTATTTGTTTCTGAGCGAGCAACATCGCGAAGCACTTGCGCATCTTGTTTACGGCATTGGCGACCATGGCGGCTTTGTCGTGCTCACCGGAGAGGTGGGCACCGGTAAAACCACAGTGTGTCGATGCCTGCTGCAACAAGTGCCGGAGCATATCGATATCGCGGTCATCGTTAATCCCAAGCTGAATTCGCACGAACTGCTGCAAACGATTTGCGACGAACTCGGCGTGGTTGTGGCGGAGGAGGAGCAGCCGAGCGCCAAACAATTACTCGATGCGTTAAATATGTTTCTGCTGTCGACGCACGCGCGTGGCCGCAACGCGATCCTGATTGTCGATGAAGCACAAAATCTGGCGCCGGATGTACTCGAACAGTTGCGTTTGTTGACCAATCTGGAAACCAATCAGCGCAAATTATTGCAGCTCATCTTGCTCGGCCAGCCCGAGTTGAATGATTTACTGGCACAGCCATCGCTGCGGCAACTCGCTCAGCGAATTACCGCTCGTTACCATTTGCGTCCTCTCGCGCGTGACGAAATCGCCAGTTATATCGAGCATCGATTGGCGGTCGCCGGTGGGCGCACGCATTTATTTTCGAAAGCCGCCATCGCGCAAATCTACCGTTACAGCAAAGGCATTCCGCGCGTCATTAATTTGCTGTGCGATCGCGCATTGCTCGGCGTTTACGCGCAGAACGGTTCGGAAGTCGATATCGGAATGGTGCGAAGGGCTGCGCGCGAGGTTCTGCCTTCCCGTCGCTTCGGTGGCAAAGTCTGGCAATCGCGCACGCGGAATATCGTTGTGGCAACGCTTGTTACCGCCACTGTCATGGGTATCGGTTATTGGTTATCACAAAATCCGCCATCAACCTCGCCAGCCGCTCCGGTAGCTGCTGCAGATAACTGGCGCTCGACGCTGCTGCAAACGGCGCCGAGCAAAACCGCTGCTTTGCAACAGCTTTATCGTTTGTGGGGAACCGATAATTCTGCCGTCGCATCGATCGTTGATTGCTCGAATAAAATCGGCGCCTTCAGTTGTATCGAACTCAACGCGCTCGATGCAGCCACGTTGCGCGCATACAACATTCCTGCAGTGCTGGCGTTTCGAACGGAGACCGATAACGTCAGGCACTTCGTTGTATTGAAGAGTTTGCGCGACGATCGCGCCACGCTCGTATTTGATGGTCGCGAATGGATAGTGCCGTGGGCGGACGTGACCCGGAATTGGAATGGTGAAGCGGTTTTGTTGGCGAATGCACCTGTCGAGCAAGCGCCGCTGCAACCGGGCGCCGAAGCCGCGCTGGTTGCGTGGATCGACGAGCGTCTATACCGGCATTTTCATCGCAACGAGCGACGCTGGATTCGGGAGCCGCTTGATTACAGCGACAGGCTGGAGGAGGGGGCGTCGAAGCACGCATGGCTGGCGAGTCATTATCTGGCGTTGCACGAACAAGCTGCTACGACCAATTACCATGCTGAACTGCTGGCGCAGGTTAAGCGGTTTCAACAGGAACAGGGGCTGCCTCAAAACGGCGTAGTCGATTTAACTACCGTGTTCGCTTTGATGCGAGCCGATGGCGCGCCGCAGTTGAGCGATGCCGTGCAGAAGCGGGATAGCTGATTGTGTCGCTGATTCTCGATGCGTTAAAAAAATCCGAGCAGGAACGGCAACGTGAAAAAGCGCCGGGCTTGCAGAGTATTCATCAGCCGGTGGCGCGGCGCGCATCGAAAACCAATCGAGGGTTGTGGTTGGTTGCGGGTGTGATTCTCGTCATCAATATCGCGGCGTGGGTGTTCTGGCGCTGGCAGCAGCCTGCGGTGGTTAACGTGGAGGCGCCTGTGTCCGCCGTCACGCCCACGTCTTCGAGCGTGACAGCGTCGCGCCAGGCAGCGCCGCCACAGGCCGAAAAAGCCCCTACGGTGAATGATGGTCCCCGCGCCGAATTTGCGCAGATTTCACCAGCGACAAATCCATCCGAAGAAATATCGACGGCTCCCTCGACCCAACCGATTCACGAAGTGGGGGAGTTGCCCGATGATGTTCGCAACAATCTCCCTGCGATGACGTTTTCGTTCCATGTGTATTCGACGAATCCTCAGCAGCGCACGATTATTATCAATAATCGGCGCATGCGTGAGGGCGAGGAAATCAGTGCGGGGGTGCAGCTACAGGAAATTACCGAGGACGGTGTAATCCTGGGCTATCAGCAGTATCGCGTTCATATCAGCGTGCTTTCCGGCTGGTAACGCGACATTTATTTTCTGGCGATTATTTTATTCTGCGGACGGGGCCGAGGATTCTTTTCGCTTCGGCGCGATCTGCTCAAAATCGGGTAGCGGCTCGACTGATTGCTCGAGTTTACCGTTTTCATATTTCATCTGGCGCACGCGCATATCTTCGTAATTCTGATGACTGACTTTGTTCGCCATGGCATCCGAATCCACGACGATGGGGTGAATAAATACCATCAGGTTTTGTTTGACCATTTTATTGCTGGTGGAGCGGAATAGGCCGCCGATCAATGGCATGTCGCCGAGCACGGGTACCTTGTTTTCCACATTCTGTAATTGATCCGATATCAAACCACCGAGCACCAGCGTTGCGTCGTCGTTGACCTGCACTTTGGTCGTGATGCTACGTTTGTTGGTGACTAGGTCGCTTGCATTTGCGAGTGCAGTATTTGCTGTTTCCGCTACTGATTGCACTTCCTGCGTAATATCGAGCGTCACCGATTTATTCGCATTGATTTGCGGCGTGATTTTTAGCGTGACGCCGATATCTTGTCGCTCGATCGTCGTGAAGGGGTTTTCGGTGGTCGACGCCGAGCCGGTGCTTTGACCGGTGATGATGGGAATATTCGACCCCACCATAATTTGCGCCTGCTGATTATCCAGCGTTAATACCGAAGGCGTGGAAAGAACGTTCGCTTTTGAATTCGCATTTAATGCGCGGATTGCGGCTTGCAAATCCCCGCCGGTGTAATAGCCAAGTGTGAGACCGCGTCCTGGCCCGACGATATTACCTTCGCCATCCCGCGTCACCGCTTCGAGATTACCGAGTGTATTAACCGCCGCAATTCCATCGCTACCTTCCAGATTGGCGACATTCCCCGTCGCCCAGACCACGCCGAGATCATTGGTGATGTCGCTGCTGACTTCGACGATCAATGCTTCGACCAATACCTGCGCGCGCTGCACGTCTAGCCGCTTAATGATGTCTTGAATATTGTCGAGTAAATCGAGAGGCCCGCTGAGCACCATCGCATTATTGCTTTTGCTGGCTTCGATGCTGACGTTCGCGGCTGCAATGGTTTGATCTTTTGCATCTTTTTGCGCGCTATTCGTCATGCTTTTCAGGATGGGCAACAATTCTTCCGCTGTTAAATAATTTAGAAATACCACGCGCGATTTATTCGCTGCGCTGAGTGGTTGATCAAGCTGCAGAATTAACTGTTGCGCGCGCTGGCGACTGGCTGGGTCGCCTGCAAGCAGAACGCTGTTGGATCGTTCATCTGCCGCAATCGATAAACCGCTATTGTTTGCCACTGCATCGGATGAATTGCTTGTCGAGTTTTTGTTTAGACCGGAGAGTACCTGCGCCACATCCTTTGCGTTCGCATGCTGCAACTTCACGACATCAATTTCCAATGAACCGGAACGGTCCAGTCTTCTCACTAACTCAACCAATCGCTTCACGTTATCGCTCGAATCTGCAATCACTAGGCTATTGCCCGCATTGAGCGCAGCGACATAGCCAGTAGGAGAAATGAGGGGCTGAATTAATTGAGCGACATTTGCCGCCGGTACATTTTTTACGTCAACGACATGCACGATTTGGCCGGCGCTTGCTTCGAGGCTGTCGAAATCATCAATCAATGCGCGAGGAGAAATCTTTGCCAGTGCGCTGGGATAAATACGAATGACGCCATCTATATCCGAGCTGCTGAAGCCGTGGACTTCGAGCAATGCCAGAAATACTTGGTACGCCTGCGCAACCGTCATCGGGCGATCCGCAAATGCCGTAACCCGTCCCTGAACGCGCGGATCGATAACGATTTGGCGATGAGTTTGTTCAGCCATCCACTGAATAACAGCGCGTATATCCGCATCGCGCATATTGAAGGTAACAAGATCGGCGCTTTGCGCTGAGGCGTCTGCTGCGCTCGACGTGATGGCATTTTCAGCGCTTACGGCGCGAAGCATGAAGCAACTGCTAAACAAAATAACGATACAACAACGAGCCAATGTGAATCGCTGTCGATGCAGGTAAGCGGTTGCGTGCATGTGATAAGGTTTGTCGCTTATTGAAATAATTTGCATGGAAAATCGTATTGCGGCAAAAAGCTTAGCTGAAATGGTTGCGCATGCCTATGAAAGATATAAAGGGTGCCAAGTAGAATTTCAAAATCTAAACGGATAAGCTGCGAAGCTAATTCAATGATGAGTTTGCGATGCAGTACTGAGGGTTGGGCGTAGATTTAGCTTGACCTGATAATTTAACCGTCTTTACACTTGCCTGCCTTTTCGGCATGGACCGTCGAAGTAGGCGCGTGACCGTAGTAATAAAATTAAACGGGGAGGTCGACGCTGAACTTCGTGTTGTATTTACCCTAAAGCCTGACTCGCACGCTGTTGTGTGTCGCTGTAAGCCAGGTTCTTGGCTGATGCTTTGGCACCGGATGGCGCGAGACAAAACGAATAACAGAGCCAATCGCAACAGCGAGAGGGTGTCTTGTGGTCTCCCTCGGTTATAGCGAGGGCGTAGTAGCGGAAGATAACCGGTTCATGACTTATAAATCTCGTAAAACCGCAACCCAGCAATTAAGTGCACTTGGTTTCGTTGTTGCCCTTCATGTCGTCGGTGTTTACTTTGTTGCTTCCGGCCTTGCACGCGAAGCCGTAGAGCAAATCGTCGGGCCGATCGAAACCAAGATCATCGAGGAAGCCAAGCCGAAGCAGGAGGAACTCCCGCCGCCGCCGCCGAAGCTTCAGACCCCGCCGCCGTATGTGCCGCCGCCGGATCTCGATATCGCAATGGAGGCACCGCCTCCTAGCACCAATACCACCGCCATTGCCGCCGTTACCAACAAGCCGGCTCCGCCACCCCCTCCGCCGGTTCCAGATGCTGAGCCAAAGCTGGATCCCAAATGGCGTGGTAATAAGATTCCAGATTCTGCCTATCCGCCTGCATCAGTTCGTTTGTGCGAACAGGGTGATGCCGTACTGACCTTTTTGGTTCAAGCCGATGGTCGTATAGGTGAGGTTCGCTTGGACAAGAGCACTGGGTTTCAGCGTATCGATGAATTCGGCACTCAATACATCCAAAAGAACTGGCGCTTTCTTCCCGGTACTAAAGACGGGAAACCGATTGCGAGCTGGAAGACGATGAGAATCGTTTTCAAAATCAACGGCTGTAAGTAAGAGCAGAATTTTTTAATAATTCCTAACGCTTGTCAGAGAAGGAAATAGCAATGATTACCAAACGTCTCACTCCTTTGATTCTCCAGCTGGCCCTGGTTTTCGCGGCCCAGCAATTGTTAATGGCACCGGCATACGCGCAAGATCAGGTCGCTGACCCTGCGGCTACCGCGCCGGCCGAAGCTGTAGCACCCATCGATCCAGCAGCTCCTGTAGATCAGGCTGCTCCTATGGAAGACCAAGCCCAATCTGCTGCTACCTCAGCAGTTGAATCGACTGAAGAGCACAACCCCTACGGTTTGGGTGCATTGTGGAGTCAGGGAGATTTTGTTGCTCGTGGCACCTTGGTTCTGCTGGTTATTATGTCGGCGGTAACGTGGTACATCATGTTTACCAAGCTGTGGGAGCAACAGCGTTTGCTCAATCAGGCTAAAGAAGCTCGCAAACTCTGGGACGCTAATAGCTTGGTTGAAGGCGCGCAAAAGCTGTCGAAAAACAGCGCGTATCGTGGCTTGGTCGAAGATGGTCTTAAAGCATCTAAGCACCATGACGGCCGCCTTACCGATAAGATCGACATTTCAGATTGGATCACGATGACTGTCCAACGCGGTGTTGAGTCGCTGCAAAGCGAGCTGCAAGGTGGTCTGGCGTTCCTCGCTACAACTGGTTCAACCGCACCCTTCATCGGTCTGTTCGGTACCGTTTGGGGTATCTACCACGCTCTGGTAGCGATCGGTATGGCGGGTCAGGCAAGTATCGATAAAGTGGCCGGTCCGGTAGGTGAAGCGTTGATCATGACTGCAATTGGTCTCGCGGTCGCGGTTCCCGCAGTACTTGGCTACAACTGGCTTGTTCGTCGCAACAAGGTTGCAATGGACGATGTTCGCGCATTTGCCGCTGACGTACATGCGACGCTGCTGATGGGCGCCCGTGTCGCGGACCAAGGCAATGCTGCTCAACGGAGCAAATAAAAATGGGGATGAGTGTTTCCTCTGGTGATGACGACAGCGAGCTGAACTCAGCGATCAACACGACGCCGTTAGTTGACGTCATGCTGGTGATGCTGATCATCTTCCTGATTACTGTTCCTGTCGTGATCCAAACGGTTCCGGTTGATTTGCCGAAGGCTTCCAACGTGCCGACGCAAACAAAACCGGAGAATATCGTGATTGCGGTCGAAGAGGATGGCGAGGTTTTCTGGAACTCGTCGGCGGTGCCGGATCAGGCTGCGCTTTTGCGCAGGCTGAAAGAGGTTGCGGCGTACAAGCCGCAACCTGAAGTGCATATTCGTGCTGATCGCCGAGCGCGCTACGAAAACGTTGGCCGGGTAGTTTTTGCCTGTCAGCGTGCGAACATCCGCAAAGTTGGTTTTATCACTGAGCCGGGGCAGGGCATTTAATAGCCTGCTCCGTCGCTAATCTAATCCGTTAGGAGAATTCCCATGGGGATGAGCGTAGGTAGCTCAGACGACGGCGGCATGATGATGGAAATGAACACCACGCCGTTGATCGACGTGATGCTCGTTTTGATCGTAATGCTGATTATTACCATTCCCGTCCAAACGCATGCAGTCAAGTTGGATATGCCAAATCCTAATGCCAACCCGCCTACAACTGAGCCGGTGGTGATTGATTTGGTTGTCGATTTCGATGGCACTTTGCTTTGGAACGGCCAACAAGTCCCGAATGGCGAAACCTTGGTAAGCTATTTCAAAGATGCCTCCTCACAGGAGCCGCAACCCGAACTGCATTTGCGCCCGAACAAATTGGCTAAATACGATATCGTGGCCAAGGTTCTGGCAACTGCACAGCGGTTAGGCGTAAGAAATATCGGCATCGTTGGTAACGAGCAGATGGAATAGCGGTCAAACCGCGTGGTTGATTGGATTGGAGTAAAGATTTAGATGCGTACTATTAAAGCTCTGATAATGTCAGTTCCAATGGCTGCCCTGCCAATTTATGGATTAACCGCTACAGTTGCGTTGAGCGTATTTGCAGCGCCCGCATTCGCTGCGGACAAGAAAAGTGACGAGAAGCAGGTCAGCGCTAAAGTCGGTAAACCTTTGCAAGAATCTCTGACGCTGGCTAATTCTGGCAAGCTCAAAGAGGCAATGGCAAAAGCTCAAGAAGCCTCTGCTGCGCCTGGTAAAACCGCATTCGATGATTACAAAGTCAATGAAGTAATGGCATTTATCGCGGTCAAACAGGGCGATTATGCTACCGCGGCGAAAGCTTATGAAGCCACTTTGCAAAGTGGTGAATTGCCGGCCGCACAGGCGAAGGATCGAGTTAATCAGCTCATCAAAATTTATTATCAACTGAATAATTTTCCGAAAGTTATTCAGTACGGTAACCAATACCTCAAAGATGGCGGTAACGACATAACGGCAGCCGTACTTATTGCTCAGGCATATTTCCAGCAGAAAGATTACCCCCATGCGATCGAGGCTACACAATCGTTGATCCGCATGGCGAATCAAAGCGGCCAGCCAGTGAAAGAAGAGTGGTTACAGCTGCTAATGAATTGCCAAGTCAGAATGGAAAAAGACGATGAGGCGGTTGCCACGCTTGAGCAATTGCTGACGAAATATCCGTCGAAGCAATACTGGACTCAAATGCTGAATTACGCTCAGACCCATGGCGCCAGCACCGATCGGAAAAATCTTGAGCTGTATCGTTTGAAATTAGCGAATGGCGTATTGAAAGATTCGGAATATGCTGAAATGGCCCAGTTGGCCATGGCATTAGGCTATCCCGGTGATGCGAAAGCGGTGTTGGATAAAGGCTTTGCCAACAAAGTGCTGGGGGTAGGGCCTAATAAAGATCGCGAAGCTCGCTTGATGAAACTGGCGCAGGATAATTCGGTCATCGATCAGAAATCGTTGCCCGAATTTGAAAAAGAAGCGGCAGCTTCGGCAAGTGGCGACGGCGACATCAAGCTTGGCGCAGCGTATGCGAGTTATGGTGATTACGCCAAGGCAGTCGAAGCAATTAAGCGTGGTCTCAAAAAAGGCAACGTAAAAGCTGCGGACGAAGCGCAACTACAGCTTGGAGTTGCTTTAGTGGGTGCTAAGCGTAATAGCGAAGCAGTTAGCGCCTTTAAGGCAGTGCCGGCCGATTCAAAATTAGCTAGTACTGCGCGTTTATGGTCTATTTACGCCGCGCAAAACTCGTAATAAACATCACGCAAGTAAAGGGAGCCTCGGCTCCCTTTTTTATTGGCTGTACTTTAATTATCGGTTAGTCAATCTTCAGAGCGAGCGACATAGCTCTAGCCAGCGCTGAATACCGGCAGAGCGATATTTATGACGATGGATGATGAAATAGAAGTGTCGATGCAAATCTCGATGTGGAACGCTCAGCGGAAGGAGGCTTCCGCGACGAAACGCATCGCGTAGAGCAACACGCGATATACATCCGATGCCTAAGCCGGCCTCAACTGCGCGTTTAATTGCTTCGGTATGCTGGAGCTCCAACATAATATTTAAGTGCGGCAGCAGCCCATGCATTGCTCTGTCGAATGTCTGACGCGTACCGGACCCCATCTCGCGAAGAATCCAGGTTGCTTCGAGCAGGTCATCATCGGTTAGTGAGGTTTTTGCGGCGAGCGGGTGCTGTGGGGAGCAAAAGACGATGAGTTCGTCTTCATGCCAAGGTGTAATTTCTAGCTCCGAATGCGAGAGTTCGCCTTCGACCAAGGCAATATCTAACTCGAAGTTAACGATCTTATTGACGATTTCTTGGGTATTAGCAACTTCCAAGGTGATCTGGGCTTCCGGTTGTTCGCGCATGAAGCGCGCCATCAGCTCTACTGCGAGATAGTTACCGATAGTGAGCGTGGCGCCGATTTGCAAACGGCCGATATCCGTATGGTTGCGAAAAGCATTTTCCAGGTCCACGGCCTGCTCAAGTAGAGCTTCGGCTCGAGGTCTTAGAGCACGCCCAAACTCGTTGAGTTGGATGCGTTTTCCAATCCGGTCGAACAGTTGTATATCGAAATGACCTTCGAGATCGCTTAAAGAGCCACTGACGGCGGATTGGGACATCGCCAGGGCTTCGGCTGCACGGCTAATGTTTTGTGTGCGGGCCACTGCCAGAAAGACTTCAAGTTGTCGCAATGTGTAATGCATCATCGGTCCGTCCGAAAATAAAATTCAGAATAACCTGATTTACCGATAATCTAAAACTTACTACTATTGCTTGCTATCCAGGACAACAGATGGGCTCGATGCAATGTCCAGCCCCAGCGCAGTTCGTTACCCCTAACTCTTCCGGAGTCAATAAATTAGATGGCCGCCATCATTTCCGAACACGTTCTCAGTGTGCACCATTGGACCGATAAGCTGTTCAGCTTTACTACCACCCGTTCAAATTCGCTTCGTTTTAAGAACGGCCACTTCATCATGATCGGTTTGGAAGTCAATGGGCGTCCATTGATGAGGGCTTACAGTATTGTCAGCGCCAATTATGAAGAGCATTTGGAATTTTTCAGCATCAAGGTTCCAGATGGTCCACTAACGTCACGCTTACAACATCTGAAGGTCGGGGATCCGCTTTTGATGAGCAGCAAGCCCACTGGCACGCTGATTCTGGACAATTTACTACCTGGAAAGCACTTATATCTGCTCAGCACTGGGACAGGGCTGGCGCCGTTCATGAGCATTATTAAAGATCCGGAAACTTACGAGCACTATGAAAAAGTAATTCTCGTGCATGGCGTACGCAATACGAATGAATTGGCGTACGACCATTTCATTACGAAGGAATTACCCGAAAACGAATTTTTCGGCGAGCAGGTAAAAGAAAAGCTGCTGTACTACCCGACAGTGACGCGCGAGCCCTTCCGAAATCAGGGTCGTATCACCGATTTAATGGAGAACGGCAAATTGTTTGCTGATCTCGGTTTGCCTCCGCTGGATATTGCCAATGATCGTTTCATGCTGTGCGGAAGTCCGCAGATGCTGAAAGACACGTGTGTGATTTTAGAGCAGGGCGGATTGAAAGAAGCGCGTCACGGCGATGCAGGTCATTACGTGATTGAGCGTGCCTTCGTCGAGCAATAATCCCCGGCTGTTGACGGTATCCGTTGTAGGTTTGCGAATGTATCAACGGGTGCGAATCAAAATGCAGCGGCACTTTCCTTCCCGTGCCGCTAGTTCCAGGCGTTGAAGTTGGTTCGAAGTGCAGGTCGTGGCAATGGCGACAACCGTGTGACTCCGTCCGCTAACCAAGGCGCGCTCAGCAATATCGAGCGTGTTGCACCGAATACTTGGCAGTACCTGCAACAAGCGCTGCCAATTCAAACCGAATTCTCGGCAATCCTTTTTCGATAGCAGTGTCGTTCCGACATAGGTCAGCCAACCACGCTCGCTGCCATAGGTCAGCTGACTCAATATTGGCAAAATCAATGGAAGATGAAGACGAACGTCGCCCGGTAATACGATTTCAACCAGGCTCGATGCATTTGCTTGTTGTTCGCTCAGCGCCAATTGATTTTGTTGCATGATTAAACACCTCGCCGTAGTACGCCGACGCTGAGGCCTTCGATGCTGAAGTCGCGTTCGCGTAAGTCCACTTCGATAGGCGAATAACTCGAGTTTTCGGGTAATAACAGAACTTGATGCTTGCTGCGCGTTTTCTGCAAACGTTTTACCGTTACTTCGTCATCGATACGCGCAACCACTATTTGGCCATTCTGAGCGTCGCTGGTACGGTGAACGGCGAGTAAATCGTCTTCAAATATGCCGACTTCGATCATGCTGTCGCCTTTTACTCGAAGGAAATAATCTGCCGGCGGATTAAATAAATTTGCGGGGACAGCGCAATATTCTTCGATATGTTCCTGCGCCAGAATGGGATTGCCGGCTGCCACGCGTCCCACAATTGGAATTCCCTTCGACTCTTCAGAGATTCGAATGCCGCGCGATGCACCGGCAATCATCTCGATAGCACCTTTGCGAGCAAGCGCTTTTAAATGTTCCTCGGCGGCATTAGCCGAGCGGAAACCTAATTCTTGTGCGATATCCGCGCGCGTCGGCGGGTAGCCAGTCTCGTCGATATACCGACGAATAAGATCCAGTACTTCCTGTTGGCGGTCGGTCAGCTTCATCGCGGAGCTCTCTGGTTGGATATACAGTACATGTGATTATATACAGTATATGGCGAAGCGCAATGCGAGAGTGACCGAGAAGGCGCAACAATGGCGGCGTCATGGGTGCCGTGAGTCGGCTTGAAATCAAAGGTTTCAGCAATAGAAGTTATTGTGCGTTGGAGGGTGGAACCGGTTTCACCATAACCAGCAATCCAAATTTTGGATGATCGAAATAATGCAGCTCCGCGTTGCGCATCCGCCGCTGCTCCTGCAATTGGACGGTTTGTGCTGCCGAAGACGCAGTGCTTGTCGGATCGATCACAGTGCCGGGGATGTTTGGTAAGACCACGGTATCGCCAGCGGCATTCGTTAAAAATCGGTTGAACCACATGTTCACATCGACCTTAAGAAAGTTTTCAACGCCGAGCGTAAAGCTGCCCTCCAGCTCATAGTGATTGCCGAACTGTTTGCCACCCACAATTAATACGCTGGCGGCCT
The DNA here is from genome assembly GCA_946480345.1 of uncultured Spongiibacteraceae bacterium. The sequence goes on along the minus strand of CAMLJR010000032.1, from coordinate 5,537 downwards.
CGCCGGGCTGCAACCACGCAACATGGGTCAGCAGGCGCATACCGCGACGGTTTTTGATTGTCGTGGCTTCGTTATTCAGCATCCACATTTCGGCGGGTAACTGCTGAAAGGTATTCGAACCGCTACCGTTGGTTTGCAAAATGGTGGTGCGTTCCGGGTAGCGCAAATTCGGGCGTTTACTCCAGCTCTCTTCCTGATCCGCGGCCGCTCCCTCACGGGCAAAAGCGATGATTTCGACGTGATACAGAGTCTGCGCTTGTAATGGGAGTGCCCAAGAGAGGGTGAGGGCGAATATCGCGAAGCGGATTTTCATTATTGATTCCTTATGCGGTTTTACGCTCGCCGTTAGCCGGTGTGAGCGTTAACAGTAGACGCTCGACAAATTCAAACCGCCGTTCATAGTCCTCCAGCGATGCGGTAAACGACAACGCCGCAGCACCAGCCAATCGATAGGTCGACGGTTTGCTTTGCACCAGTTTCACCAGCGCGATCGGTTCTATTTTCGGTTGCTGATCGAATTCGAATTTGCCGCCATTCGCGCCGGCTTCGATTTTACGGATACCCAGCGATTGCGCGGTTTGCTTGATCGCCGTCACCCGCAATAAATTTTTCAGCGCATCCGGCAGCAAACCGAAGCGGTCGATCATTTCGACCTGCAAATCGCGCAATGCCTCGCTGTCGTTAGCATTAGCGATACGTTTGTACAAAATTAGCCGCGCCTGCACATCGGGCAAATAGTCCTCGGGAATGAGTGCGGGAACGCGCAGATTAATTTCACCGCCGTGATCGAGCGGTTCGTCGAGGTTCGGTGTTTTGCCCGCACGAATCGCCTTAACCGCGCGCTCAAGCATTTCCATATAAAGCGTGAAACCGATCGTATTGATTTCGCCGCTTTGTTCTTCACCGAGCAGTTCGCCGGCGCCGCGTATTTCCAAATCGTGCGTCGCTAATGTAAATCCCGCGCCGAGATCTTCGGCGAGGCTGATTGCTTCGAGACGTTTTTCCGCATCCGGCGTTAATTGCGTGGGTTCGGGTGTCAATAAATACGCATAGGCTTGATGGTGCGAGCGACCGACACGACCGCGCAGTTGATGCAGTTGCGCAAGACCGAATTTATCCGCGCGTTCGATAATGATGGTGTTTGCATTTGGCACGTCGATACCGGTTTCAATAATCGTCGAACAAACCAACACGTTGTGGCGGCGATGATAAAAATCCGACATCACCTGTTCGAGATCGCGTTCGCGCATTTGTCCATGACCAACGCCAACGCGAATTTCCGGCACCAGCGCTTGTAAATCGCTCGCGGTTTTCTCGATGGTTTTTACATCGTTATGCAGGAAATACACTTGGCCGCCGCGTAAAACTTCGCGTTGAATCGCTTCTTTGATCAGCGCGTTATCGTAGCGACGCACAAATGTTTTTACCGACAGACGTCGCGCCGGCGGCGTTGCGATAATCGATAAGTCGCGCATGCCCGACATGGCCATATTCAATGTCCGCGGAATCGGTGTTGCAGTCAGCGTAAGAATATCGACATGCGCGCGCAGCGATTTCAACTGCTCTTTCTGCCGCACGCCAAACCGGTGTTCTTCGTCGATGATGACGAGGCCGAGGTTTTTATATTTCACATCCTGCTGCAACAGCTTGTGCGTGCCGATCAGAATATCGATTTTGCCTTCGGCGAGTCGTTCGAGCGCGCGCGATTGTTCCGCGCCCGAGCGAAACCGCGAAAGCACGTCGATTGTTACCGGCCAGTCGGCGAAGCGATCTTTGAACGATTCGTAGTGTTGTTGAGCGAGCAAAGTGGTGGGTACCAGAATTGCTACCTGCGTACCGTTGTGTACTGCAACGAATGCCGCGCGCATCGCCACTTCGGTTTTGCCGAAGCCGACGTCGCCGCAGACGAGTCGATCCATCGCCTGCGGCGCTTTCATATCGTTAAGTACAGCCTCGATGGCGTTGAGTTGATCGGGCGTTTCTTCGAACGGAAAGCCGGCTGCGAATGTTTCATACGCATGTGCTGGATCGTTAAACGCGTGACCGGGACGCGCGGCGCGGCGCGCATAAATATCGAGTAATTCAGCGGCGACATCGCGAATCTGTTCGGCTGCTTTGCGTTTCGCTTTTTGCCATTGCTCGCTACCGAGGCGATGTAGTGGCGCGTGCTCCGGATCGGCGCCGCTGTAACGGCCAATCAAATGTAATGACGCAACCGGCACATATAATTTCGCGCCTTCGGCATATTCGAGTGTGGCGAATTCGGCCTCCTGCCCGTCGATCGTCAATGTTTGCAAGCCGCAATAGCGGCCGACGCCATGATCGATATGCACAACGGGCGTGCCGATGCGTAATTCGCTGAGATTCCGCACCGCATTTTCGGCGACGTCGGATTGTCGCTTGCGCCGCCGTACCTGTAATACACGCTGGCCGAATAACTGACTCTCGGTGACCAGCGCAATATTGCTGCCCGGTATGAGCAGGCCGCGATCGATCGGCGCAACGGCGATAGCGAGCGCGGCTTTGCCGTCGACGAATGTTTGCCAGTCGTCGATATTTTTGGGCTTGAGTTGATTGCGTGCGAGCAACTCGATCAGCGTTTCGCGTCGTCCGGCCGATTCTGCGCACAACAACACGCGTTGTGTCGAAACGAAAGTACGCAACGCTGCGATAGGATCATCGGCTTTGGCATCGATGGCCAGCGGCGGTGGTGTTCGTGTATCGAAAACAAGACGACCGGCGCTGGCCTCGGTGTCGTTCCCGAGAATAATTTGCTGATGCGATTTGAAGCGCGCGAATAATTGCTCGACCGGCTCGAAAATACGCGAAGGCGGCAGCAGGGGCCGCTCGATGTTATGACGGCGCTGCTCGTAGCGCTCATTCGCTTCATTCCAAAATGTTTGCGCCGATGCTTCGAGGCCGGTATCGCAAACGATCGTTGTTTGTGTCGACAAATAATCGAACAGACTTGCGCATCGATCGAAAAACAGCGGCAAATAATATTCGATACCGGCAGGCGCAATGCCCTGGCTGACATCCTGATAAACCGGGCAGCGGCGATGATCGACATCGAAGCTTTCGTGCCAGTGTTCGCGGAATGCCTTGATCGCCTCGGGCGTTAACGGAAATTCGCGGCCGGGCAACAAACGAATCGCATCGACCTGATTCAGCGTGCGTTGGGTTTCCGGATCGAACGTGCGCAGCGAATCGATTTCGTCGTCGAGCAAATCGATGCGATAGGGCAGCTCGCTGCCCATCGGAAAAATATCGAGCAATGAACCGCGCTGCGCGAATTCACCGTGCTCGTAAACTGTCGTCACCGCGCGATAGCCGGCGCTGCTCAACCGTTGACGCAATGCTTCGATATCGAGGATTTGTCCCTTATCCAGAACGAGGCTGTTGCCGTGCAGATAGGACGGTGGCGGTAAACGGTGCAGCAGCGTCATTATCGGCACCACGAGCACGCCACGTTTCATTTGCGGCAAGTAGTGCAGCGTGCTCAGGCGCTCCGAAATGATGTCCTGATGCGGCGAAAATGTATCGTAAGGCAGCGTTTCCCAGTCCGGTAAATGGAGCACATCGATATCGGACGCAAAAAAGCGCAGCTCCTGTTCGATCTGCCGCGCGCTGGCGGTGTCGCGTGTTATCCATAGCAACGGTTGTTGCAACCGACGTGCGGCAGTGGCGACGGAGAGACTGGCCGCACTGCCGTGCAATTGACTCCAGTGTTGGCGATCGCCGGGTTTGGATTGCAGATGAATATCGAATGGTGATGAGGACATCGGTATCAAAATTGCTCAGCTTCAGAATAGGTCGATTTCAAAGGGCGGTATTGTAGCCCGAGGCTCTTTGTATTGAACCCGCGCGATCGATGCCTGCGTGGACGCCGCAATCATCGATGAATTATTTGCGAAATGAAAACGATTTCATTTGACTTTGCACGCATAACGCAAGTGTTTGTTGTTGCGGCACAAATGATGAGCAAAGATAATACGCGCCTATTTTCTACCACTGCGGCAAAGGTGCTTTTCAATGGAGCAGAGAAAACGTAATCGTCCCGACGACTATTTCAAGGACTGGAAGCAGCGCGAAGCGCTTGCCGAAGGTTTGATTCCGCTGGTCGGCAAGTTGTACCGGGAAAATAACGTCAAGACCTATATCTACGGTCAAAGCCTCGTTAATAAATCACCAATCGACATCATGCAGGCGCATCGCGTTGTGCGTCAGGTCGAGCAGAACGAACTCTCCGAATTCGAAACCTTCCCCGTAGTAAAAGCACTCGCCGCGCTCAATCTCGGCACGGCGCATATCGATGCCGGCCGCATCGCCGTGATGTATGACGAAGTGAAGAGTCAGGGCATCAGCGTCGACGATTTCGTGCGCGAACAAGTTGCGGATCTGATCGGCATTAACGTCAAGCCGATCGAAAAACCGCGCGATATCGTGCTGTTCGGCTTTGGTCGCATCGGTCGTCTGATGGCGCGCCTGCTGATCGAAAAGGCGGGCGGTGGCGATACGCTGCGTCTGCGTGCCATCGTTGTGCGTAAAGGCAAGGGCGACAACGATCTGATGAAGCGCGCGAATCTGCTGCAACGCGATTCGGTGCACGGCAAATTCAACGGTACGATTCGTGTCGATGAAGAGCGCCAGTCGCTTGTGTGCAACGGCAATGAAGTCAAAGTGATTTATGGCGATCAACCCGATGCGATCGATTACACGCAGTACGGTATCAACGACGCGATTATTGTCGACAACACCGGCAAGTGGAGTGATCGCGAAGGTTTATCGAAGCACCTGAAATGTCCGGGCGTTTCGAAAGTGATTCTGACCGCGCCCGGCAAAGGGGATTTGAAAAATATCGTTTTCGGCATCAACGACAACGAAGTTTTGCCCGAAGATAAAATCATCACTGCGGCAAGCTGCACCACGAACGCCATCGTGCCGCCGCTGAAAGTTATCGATGAGCATTTCGGTATCGTTAACGGTCACGTCGAAACGGTACATGCATATACCAACGACCAGAACCTGATCGACAATTATCATCCGTCGAAACGTCGCGGTCGCAGCGCGCCGCTTAATCTTGTTATTACCGAAACCGGCGCAGCGAAAGCAGTGAGCAAAGTATTGCCGCAACTGATCGGCAAACTGACCGGCAATGCGATTCGCGTACCGACGCCGAACGTATCGCTGGCGATTTTGAAATTGAATCTGAAGCGCGAAACCAGCGTTGAGGAAATGAACGAATACATGCGCAAGATCGCGCTGCATTCGCCGCTGCGTAAACAGATCGATTATTCGAATTCGCCGGAAGTGGTTTCGACCGATCTCGTCGGCTCGCGTCATGCCTGTATTTACGATGCGGAAGCGACGATCGTCAGCGGCAGCAGCGTTGTGTTGTATTGCTGGTACGACAATGAATTCGGCTACAGCTGTCAGGTGTATCGCGTGCTGCAAAAAATGGCCGGCGTTGCCTACAAGGTGTATCCAAAAGAAGCGTGATTAATGGTGTTAAATAAAAAAGCCGCTCGATCGAGCGG
>CAMLJR010000031.1 GCA_946480345.1 uncultured Spongiibacteraceae bacterium | reverse complement strand
GCATTGCGGCCGGCCGCGAATAATCCCGCGATGGGAACGCCGTTGCTTCCCAGTACCGCGCCGTTGTCCTCGTCGACTTTGAGACCTCCGAGCGACAGCACTGGCAGGAAGGCGAACTTCGCATCGATCGACATATTGATCGCGTGAAACGGGCCCTTCCGAATCGGCACGATGTCCTCCGCCGCCTTGCCGAAGGGATCGGTTTGACCCGCCTCGGCGAGGGCGTTGTAAGCGCCGACTTCTTGCACGAATCGCGTCGCATCGATACCGCATTTCTGCGCGAGCGCTTCAAGCGTGTCGGCCTTCTTCGAACCCAGCCACATCGCGATCAACGCCGGCACCTTCTGAAACGCCAGCGTCCGCTTGTCTTTGGCCTGCGCCATCGCCTTCTTGCGCTGGTCGTCGTCGAGAATGATCCAGCCGATGCCGCCGTGCTCTTCGACCATTGGCATGCCGATCGACGCGCCGTATAGCATTTCGTTCACGTAACGCTGGCCCTTGGCATCGACGATCATGCCCTGCGCCCACGCGAGCGGCGGATTGATGAAACGCCACGCGCTCAAGTGGTGCAGCCGATCGACGCTCGCCCCTACGCTCTGGCCCAACCGAATACCGCTGCCGTCATCGCCTGGCGTGCCGAGCGGCATCCCCATTAGATATTTCGGCGCGTAGTGCCGCACCATATCGCGATTGAAAACGAAGCCGCCTGCCGCGAGGCAGACACCGCGTCGTGCGCGAATAAATCGCGTGACGCCGATCTTCTGTTCGATCGCGCGGGCTTCGGCAAACTTCTTTTCGGCGATGCGGCTGAGGAATTTCGCCCCCGGTAACGCCGGTGGCAGACGCAATACCAGGGCGGTGGCGGATTTAACCAGCTTCGCGTAACGCGTCGCGTCTTCGCTGCCGGCAGGCACCTCGGTCAAGCTCACCCCCAGCACGCGGCCCGACTTATCGGTGACGAGCCGGCGCACCTTGGCCGAGCCGATAAATTCAACGCCGGCACGATCGGCGGCGGCGCGCAGCGGATCGTAAATGCCGATGCCATAGCCCATCGGCGCTTCGAGTTTATCGACGACGGCGCGATGGCCGCGCGCAGCGGGTTTCGCGACAGCCTTGTAGTTCGGGGCGAGGCTGTTGTCCGAGTGATAGAGCAGATAATCGGTGTGCGGATAGCTGGTCTTTTTCGAATAGAGCGCGCCTTTGAAACGCACGCCGTGGCCGGCCAGCCATTCGGCTGTTTCGGCGCTGGTGTCGCAAAACCGGCGCAGCGTGTCTTCGCGGACGACGCCCTGCGTTTCCTGCCGCAGGTACTTGAACATCTCCTCGGCCGAATCCTCGACGCCAGCTTCTTTCTGCGCCGGTGTTCCCCCGCCGCCGTAAAACACGCCGCCGTTGATGCGCGTCGCGCCGCCGCCGGCAAAGCGATCGATGGCGATGACGGAAAGCCCTAGCTCGCGCGCCCGCAACGAGGCGCAGACACCGGCGCCACCATAACCGACCACCACTAAATCGGCCGCTTTATCCCACGTCACATCCGCGTCGCTGTCGACGCATAGCGGCGCCTGTACGTCACTGAACCATTCGGCATCGCCGGGTTGGACGGTATGTTCGGTCGACGGTGTGTGCTCTGCCATTATCGAAATCTCATCAATTGAATTTGCGGTCGTTGGAAGGCTGCCGTTTTATTTGCTGCGCACTATTTACTGTGCAGATAGCGCTTCAATCCCCACAACACTAGCGGCGCAAAGGGTTTAACGAGCGGTCGCCACCGTCCCAGCGTGCCGGCCAGATCGGCACGGTAATCGTCAAAGCTGTGATGTTGGAACTGGAGCACGCGCTGACTTTCGGCGGTGTCCATCCAATGCGTATAGAACTGCTCGCTGCCCAGCATGTCTTTCGGCAGCTTGATGCCCATCGCATCCAGCGACGCCGACAATAAATCGTATTGAGTGACCTGGCAGGATTTGCCGCCGCCGAGCAGGAAAATACGGCGTAACGCTTCGGGGTTATCGAGCGCATTCACCGCTGCCGTCGCGACATCGTCGGGATGAACGTATTCGACCGGATTATCGGGATGGGTCGCGAACATACGTTGCACCATTGCTTTACCGGTGGTGCGATTACCATCGATCGAAGCGCCGATGCGAACAACCGTCCATGGAATCGTGCTCGCCGACAGGCGTTGTTCAACTGCCACCTTGTGGCGCGTGTAATTGTCGCTGGGCTTCGGCTCATCTTCCGCACGTTTGAGCGTGTGCGTGGTGGGATATCCAAACACGGTTACCGATGACGCGAACACCAGCGGAACCGGAGGCACTTGCTGTTCCAGCGCTTCGATCAGGCGAACCGATGCGTCGACATTGACTGCCTCGGCCAGCGCGGGCGCATCGTCGGTCAGCGGCGGAATGATCGCGGCCAAATGAATGATCGACGAGACGCCGCGCAGCGCTTCGGACCAGTCGACTTTGCGAATATCCGCCCACTGCACTTCATCGTAATTACCGGCCGCGTTCTGTGCGCCTTTGCGATTCAGCGGCGTGTCGAGATCCATCGCCCGGACGCGATAGCCTTTGGTTTTCAGTTTGGTCAGCACGCGCTGCCCCAGATTGCCAAATGCACCGGTGAGCAACACCATCGGATTTGCGTGGTTCATTCAGGATTCTTCCTAACAATAATTTCAGGCAAAAATAATTTACGCGGGGATGGCGATAATTAATGCGGTGCTCAATCAGGTGCTGGCGCGCTCGATTTCTTCCTGCAATGCCAACCACTGCTCCTCGAATGCAGACACTTGTTGCTGCAAGACGCCCTGCTCTTTCAGCAGCGTCTGCAAGCGCGCGCTGTTCGCGGCTTCGTATAAAGCGGTATCGGCGAGCTGTTCATTGAGCGTCGCCAGTTTTTTCTGCGTGGATTCCATTTCGCGTTCAATTTTCTGCAATTGCTGTTTCAACGGCGCGAGCTGCTTGCGATTCTCGGCGGATTGTTGCCGCTCGGCCTTCTTTTCATTTTTCGCTGCTTCTTTTTCTTTCAGCGCTGTTTCTTTCGCTGCGGCATTGGCGGCCTGCTTCTGCGCACGCGCCTCCTTCAGCAGCCAGTTGCTGTAATCCTGCAGATCGCCATCGAACTCAGTGACCTTGCCGTCAGCCACCAGCAACAGCTCTTCAACGGTATTGCGCAATAAATGGCGATCGTGCGAAACAACCACCACCGAGCCTTCGAACTCTTGCAGCGCCACCGTCAACGCGTGACACATTTCGAGATCGAGATGGTTGGTCGGCTCGTCGAGCAGTAGCAGATTCGGTTTTTGCCAGACGATCAACGCCAGTGCCAGCCGCGCTTTTTCGCCGCCCGAGCTGTGACGGATCGGGGTCAGCGCCGCTTCGCCGCGAAAATTGAAGCCGCCGAGAAAATCGCGAATTTCCTGTTCGCGCGCTTTCGGGCTCATGCGCTGGATATGCAGTGCCGGACTCGCATCGAGATCGAGCGCTTCGAGCTGATGCTGGGTGAAATAACCCAGTCGCAGATGTTCGCCGGTGACGCGCTCGCCCGCGATCAACGGCAATGCGCCGGCAAGGGATTTCAGCAACGTCGATTTACCCGCGCCGTTGGCACCGAGCAAACCGATGCGCGAGCCGGGGTGAATGCTGAGATTCAAATTTGCCTGCAACACTTTATCGCCGTAACCGAGCGTCGCATGGCTGAGATTCAGCAGGGGATCGGAAAAACGATCCGGCACCGGGAACGCGAAATCGAACGGCGAGTCGACATGCGCCGGCGCGAGTTCCTCCATCCGATCCAATTCTTTCAGACGGCTTTGGGCTTGTTTGGCTTTCGTGGCTTGAGCACGGAACCGCGCAACGAATTTCTGAATGTGCTGGATGCGCTCTTGCTGTTTCTCAAAGGCAATCTGCTGTTGCGCCAGCCGCTCGGCGCGCTGCCGTTCGAACGCCGAATAATTGCCGCGATAGCGCAAGAGCTGCGCATTTTCGATGTGAACGATCTGTTCGCAAGTGTTATCGATGAAATCGCGATCGTGCGAAATCAGCACCAGCGTGCCGCGATAGCGCGCGAGCCATTGTTCAAGCCACAGGCTCGCATCGAGATCGAGGTGGTTGGTTGGCTCGTCGAGCAGCAGCAGATCGGACGGGCACATCAGCGCCTGCGCCAGATTCAAACGGATGCGCCAGCCGCCGGAGAAGGAGCTGATCGGCTGTTGCCATTGCTCGTTCGGAAAACCTAGCCCGTGCAACAGCTGTTCGGCGCGGCGATTGGCGTTATAACCATCGATCGCATCGAGCTCGCCGTACAGGTGCATCAACTGTTCGTCGTCGGTGGCTTCGGCGAGCGCCGTCTCGATGCGACGCAATTCGGTATCGCCATCGAGCACATAGTCGAGCGCACTGCGGGCATCCGCTGATACTTCCTGCGCCATATGCGCAATGCGCCACTGAGCCGGAATGGAAAGCGTGCCATTATCGACTTGCAAACGCCCTTGCAGCAGCAGAAACACACTGGTCTTACCGGCACCGTTGGCGCCGACCAGCGCGGTTTTCTCGCCGGGGTGAATGCGGAGGCTGGCATCCTGCAACAGAATTTTGTTGCCGCGATGTAAAGTTATGGACTGCAGTTCAATCATGGGCGCGGATTATAGCCGCGCCTTATTCGTTTCCGGCTTCGTTTTCGATAGACAAGGGAAAAATAAATGGCCGAATCGCTCTGGGATTTCGCATCGCGCTGTTATGCGCAACCGGGCGTGGCGGAGAATTGTCTCGCCGCCCAGGACAGCGTCGGAGCCGATGTGAATTTGCTGCTCGCCGCCGCGTGGTTAGCGGCGCGGGGGCAATACTGGCAACGCAATGATGCGGCAGCAGCGATTGCTCTGTGCGCGGATTGGCGGATGCATTGCGTGGTGCCGCTGCGTTCGGTGCGCCGCTATTTGAAGGAGCACGCCGCTGACGATGCCATCTATCGTCATGCGAAAACGCTTGAGCTCGAAGCGGAAGCCGTGCAACTGCGCGCGATCGAGTCCGCATTGCATTCGCTGCCATCCACGGGCCATTCGCCCGCCGCCTTATTAACGATGAATCTTCAAGCCTATGCGGATGCCGCAGGGCTAATCGCTATACCGCCACTGGCGGAACTCACGGTAGCGTTAGGCAATGTGCTGAGCGATGGGCGCTCGCAATAAATAGAGGGCAATAAAAAAAGCCCGCCGTAGCGGGCTTTTTATCTTCGATCAATCGTCGATCGGGTCGAAGAGGCTGCGCATCTTGCCGGGTTCCAGCGGCGGCAATGGCTTTTCGTCCTTGGCTTCGGGTGCCGGCCGGGTTTTTGGCTGAAGTGGCTGAGGTGCAGGCTTCGGCTCAGGAACCGGCGCTTTCGGCGCACCAGAGGTCGAAGGAACCGCGCCAGAAGGCTGTGGCTTAGCTTCCGCAGGCTTAACGACTGCGTTTTTCTCAACCGGTTTTTCAGCCACCGGCTTGGCACTGGCTTTGTTAAGGACAGGCTCTTTCTTCAGCGGCGCGGGCTGAGCGGCTGGTATGGAGTCCGCAGGTTTTGCGGCCGCCGGCTTTTTGGATGCAACCTTCGCAGCGCTAGACTCCGTGGCTTTTGCTACCACTGGTTTCTTTGCTACCGCTGGTTTCGATGCTGGCGCTTTTTGTGGAGCCTGCTTCGCAACCGGCGCCGCCTTTACTGCTGGCTTGGCGGCGACTTTTTTCGGCGCAGCCTGTTTAGAGACGACTTTCGCTGGCGCTGATTTTTTTGTGCTGCCCGCCGCTTTCGCAACGACTGCCTTTTTAGGTGCGGCAGCCTTCTTGTTTACCGGTTTTGTAGTGGCTTTAGTCTTGGCCGACGCTTTTGCTTTGGGTGCCGATTTAGCCTTCTTCGCGGCCTTTGCGGCCTTTGCGGCCTCTGCGGCTTCCTTGATTCGCGCCTGTTGTAACTGCTTCTGGAGTGCGGCTAACTGTTTTTCCAACTGGGCGATGGGGTTACCAACCTTCTTCGGGGGGGATTTTTTTTTGCTCGCCATGTCCGTTATTCCTGAGCCTGATGAAAATTAAACCAATCTGATTATACAAACTTGTTTCTGGTTATCCAGTTGGCTCAGAAAAAAACCACATAGATGGCCATCAAATAGCAGCGATTCCTCATCCTTCTATACAAAATGCACCTGAAAATCGCCCGTCGTGACCAACTTGGCGATGCGCCAATGCCGCGCTATCCAAGCCGGCGCGACGGAGAGTACACTGTCGCCCGCATTGCGCTGGTCTGGCTTTTGTAGACTCGAACTAAGCGCGTTAACGCAACTCCAAGCTCCCTCCGTATCGGCACAACCATAAGGAATGCATATGCGTATCAAGTTACTCCTCTGCGCCGCAGCAGTGACCGCCGTCATCGGCTGCCAGCCGAAGGAAGAAAAGAAGGAAGTAAAACTGGAAACCGACGAACAGAAAGTGTCGTACGGCATCGGCCTGATGGAAGGCAAGCGCTTTAAGCAGGATTTCACCGTTGACGTCGACGCATTCAGCGCCGGCATGCGCGCAGCCGTTACCGAAGGCGCGACACCGCTGATGACTGAAGATGAAATCAAAACGACGATCCAGGCATTCGGCCAAAAGTTGATGGCGAAACGAGAAGAAGATCAGAAAGCGCTTGGCGAAAAGAACAAAACCGCCTCTGAAGCTTACATGACGGAAAACGCCAAAAAAGAAGGCATAAAAACCACCGCCAGCGGCTTGCAATATAAAGTCGTTACCGAAGGCAAAGGCGCCAAGCCGAAAGCCGACGACGTTGTTGAAGTTAATTACAAAGGCACGTTGATCGACGGGACCGAGTTCGACAGCTCTTACAAACGCGGTCAGCCTGTCACATTCCCGGTCAATGGCGTGATCCCCGGCTGGACCGAGGCTCTGCAATTGATGCCGGTCGGCTCCAAGTACGAGTTGTACATTCCGTCCGACCTCGCTTACGGCCCGGGCGGCACCGGTGGTGTAATCGGCCCGAATCAGGCGCTGGTGTTCGAAGTGGAATTGCTCGACATCAAGAAGCCGGAAACCAAGTAAACACGTACAAGTCACCCATAAAAAAGCCCGCCATTGGCGGGCTTTTTTATTTCCATCTATCGACCTAGTTGCCGTTTGGGCACTAGATCTTTGCCTGGAAGTCGCTCAGGCAACCTGATCGCGATGACACAAATGCGTGGCGCTGATCAGCTTGTCCTCATGATCGAAGCGCTCTTCCAGCACTTCACCCAAGAGCGACAGATCTTTGGCCAGCCGCGCACTTTCGGTAGCTTCGGCTTCGACATATTTGTCATTGAAATCGAGCGCCTTTGCGGTTGTCGCATTGAGCAGCGGAATCAACGCTTTCGCTGCATCGACACCCCCGTCTTGAAACTCTTCAGCTTCGCGCACGAGTTCGTAATAAATTTCGAAGTGTCCCGCCGACACATAATCCAGCAGCAATTGACAGAATTTTTGCAGACGATTTCGAGTAGTCGCTGTGGCCGATTTGGTAAGCCCGTGCACACCGCTTAAAGCACAAAATTGCACGATGACTTTCTGGCGTTCCGCGAGCCAGCGATCGACCAATTTATCGACCCCGCTCCATCGCTCTTTGATATCGCAATTTTCCAACATGGTCTCGCCCCCAGGGGTAGTGCCAATGATTACGAGTTTCAACCGATTGAGACCAGAGGTCGCTGAACAGTTGTCGGTAGCATACTACCGGGCGGATGAAACTCGCACGCTTTCTTACCGCGCTGTCTCGTTGCTTTTTCCAGCGCGCGCTGAAGCTATGGTTGTTATAAATTAAATCAGTAGCGCAAAGCAATATATGCAAGTATTAGTTTAAGAGCAATACGTAACAATAAGAGTTTATTGGAATTATTGGAGCCAATGAACGATTAACGGGATCGCTATTGCACTCACCACGCCGGTAAGACACAAACTCAGACTGGCAAATGCGCCAGTAACCGCGTTCAACTCGAAAGCGCGCGAGGCGCCCATACCGTGTGCGGCGATGCCGAGCGCCATGCCGCGCGCGCGTGCATCGCGAATATTGAACAGGCGAAAACATATCGGAGCGGAAACGATGCCGATCACCGCCGCACTTAGCACAGCACCGTTCGTCAATTCAGTAATTCCACCCAACTCCCTCGTAATTCCCAGCGCAATGGGAGTGGTCACCGATTTCGATGCGAGCGAGCGCAATACTTCGTCTCCGCAATCGAGCAGCCAAGCCAGCGCGACTGTCGACAACGAGCCTACGGCTGCGCCAAGCACGACGGTGACGAGGATCGGCAAAGCCAATTCGCGAATCAGCGTCAAATGGGTGTACAGCGGCACTGCCAGCGCGACCGTGGCGGTACCCATCAGCAGGTAGAAGAGCTGCATGCACGATGAATAATCGCGATAGGTGACGCCGAACAACAGCAGCACTGCGGCAATAAGGATTGCGCCGATCAGCGATGGATGCACCAGCGCATGCGCGCCGGATCGACGATAGGCCCAATTGCCCAATGAGAATGCACCGAGCGTGAGCGCTAACATCGGCAGCGGCGTGGTCAGCCACTCGCGATAAAGATCGGCATCAAGCGAAATCATGACAGCGGATCCTTGCCCGCCAGACGAATCAACGCCGTCATTAAAAGACCGCTGAACAGCAGTGTTAGAACAGTGCCGACGATGACCGCGAACGCCACTTCGTAGCCTTTGCCGTGCAACTGATCGGCGACGAAGAATATCCCCACTGAGGGCGGCGTCAGCAGCAGTGGTAGCGCTGCAATCAACTTACCGCTTATGTCACCGATAACCTGCGGAATTCCGCGGCGCACCAACAACACCACAAATAGCATCAGTAAACCGATAACCGGGCCTGGCAGCATGGTGGCGGTAGCAACTTTGATTAATTCGCCCAGCGCCTGAAAAGCCAGCAGAACAAACAAACCGAAGATCATCGCTTATCGCCGCGCCTCACCAATACGCAACCCGCAGCAGCCAATATCGCAAACCACAACAACGACCATTCGGCCATGCTCATACCGAGCAGACGCCAATCGACAATCGCGCAGTTACCGTCGCCTTTGAATAATTTGATTAATACCTCACCGAATGGCAGCGTCTGCATCATGTAATCGAGACTCGGACCGCACGCAGGCACTTGATCAGGTGGCAAATGCTGTAACCACACCTGTCGCCCCGCCACTGCAATCCCACCGATCGCCGCCAGCGTCACTAACAATCCATAAATGCGCAGCTTGCGACCGTGTACAGCGGCAATCACCGCAAAGAAAGCGACCAGCGCGTAAAAGAAACGCTGAGTCATGCACAGCGGACACGGCTCAAGGCCACCGACGTACTGTGTGTACAACGCGACGCCGAACAACACGCCGACAATCGCCGCAATGGCTAAAAAGCCATAGCGGGGATGCAGTTGAGAAAACATAACAAGCTCCTTCCGAACAAGTCCGCTACGTTAGGCGATGCCATCTTCCAACTCAACGCCGAGCGCTGTCGAACGCCCAACAATTCGAATTTATCTGCGCAGCACAGTTCGCGATGTCGCGGACGCATCGACTACACAGACGGTAATGCTGCTCTATACTTCGCCGGCACTCGTTAACCGGAAGCCCGTCATGCGACGCCCCTTTGCTCTTGCCGCCATTGTCTTGCTATCGCTGTGCGCTGTATTCGCCAATGCCAGCGCTAAGAAAGAGGAACCCGCAGGCGGCGGCACCGCGAACGAATATCTCGATGTACGGCCAGCCATCATCACCAATTTCGGCGGGCCCGGACCCATTCATTTTCTCAAAGCGGATATTTCGCTGCGTCTGGCGAAGAATCCCCCAGAGGCACAAGCCAAGGTCGCCCATCACCTGCCGCAAATTCGCCATCACTTGATCATGCTGTTCAGTCGCCAGACCGCTGACAGCGTGATGACGATGGAAAGCAAAGAACAATTGCGGCAGCAGGCATTAGCGGCAATTCAGAAATTGATTAAGGATGAAGAAGGCACTCAATTGGTCGAGGATGTGCTGTTCACCAATTTCATTGTTCAGAACTGAACGTCCGGCACTGCTCGATCAAATCGGGATAGAGCGATAGAAACGCGCGCTCGGCCTGCGGCAAATATTGCCGTAATTCGTTATCAACGCGCGTTAGCGGATTCGATCGGCTGATGCGCTCACCGATTCGCCGCAGCGAGCCAGTGACCGTTTCCCAATCGTCGTAAATACACAACACATCGTAATGAACGATCCGCTGTGCCATTTTCGCCGCCGCGGGCGGCATCTGCTGTTCGTGCTGTTTCAATAACGCATACACGCGCTGCGCGAATTTCGGCAACGTCAGCGGATGAAATCGATTCCAATGCAAACTCAATAAATGATCGCAGCAGACGTCGAGCACGATACCGGCGTAACGGCGATATTCGCCCGGTAGTTCACGCGCGAACTGAGCGCGCGCAGGATGATTATCGCTGTACGCATCGATCTTCCGATGCAGGCGCATGCCCTGTTCTAAAGCAGCCGGCCATTCGCCGCGCAACGGACCTTTCACAAATTCACCGAGCAGTGCGCCAACGATCCAATCATCGTTGTCGCCGGCCAGGTGAAAATGCGCTAGATAATTCACAAATTGCGATACTGCTGAAAATAGCGCTGCAAATATTCGTCGAAGGGCAATTGGTCGTTGGTTTCGATGGCGATCTGATCGTGCAGCGAGCGCTCTGCAAGCTGGATAAATTCGACCAGCTGCGGCGGCGATAACGGGCGACTGCGAAAATGCAGGGCGTGCTGTTCGGATTGTTGCCGTGCGTATTGTGCATAACTCATGCGCCGCTCGCGCAATGCACTCAACACCTGGGCCGATGGCGTCAGCGTGGCATCGGCAACTTTGCTGCGCTGCTGCGCAAGGCTTTCGCTATACAACGCGTTTTCGTGCGCGCGATCGAGCATCGCAACGTATGGCGCGATGGCATCGAGCAACTCGTCAGCCCATTGCTGTAGCGCGACCGCTTCGCCGTTACGCTGTAATTGCACGCCGGGTTTGCGCCCTTCGTTTACCGTGGTTTTGATGTTTGCGCGCACTTCGTTGTGACCGGCGTCGTCACATGTCGGACTTTCGCTGAATAAGCAGAACAATAAAAACGCGTCGAGAAAACGCATCAGCGGTGCATCGATACCGTTCGGCAACAATGGATTCACATCAACGCAACGCACTTCGATGTATTCGACACCGCCATGCGCCAACGCGGTCAGCGCGGTTTCGCCTTGACGTGCGACGCGCTTGGGCCGAATCGGGCTGTAAAACTCGTTTTCAATTTGCAGCAGTCCCGCCGATAACTGCCGATACTCGCCATCGACGACGACACCCATGCGCTCGTAATCCGGATGCGCATTCAAAATGCCGTTTTGCAACGTGCTGATGTAGCTATCGAGCCGGTTGTAACAGATCTTCAAACTTTCCTGCGCGTTGCTCTGATAACCGAGATCGCCCATGCGCAGCGATGTGCCGTACGGTTGATACAACGTGTAATCGTCGAGTTCGTGCAGGCGATGTTGTTTACCGTCGAGAAAACTTTTACACAGCGCCGGCGACGCGCCAAATAAATAAATCAGCAGCCATACATTGCGACGGAAATTGCGAATCAATCCGAAATACGCATCGGTAACCTGTTGTTGCAAGGCGGCTGGCGATGGCTCGAACAACTGCGGCCATAACGCTTCGGGCAGCGAGAAATTGTAATGAATGCCGGAAATCGTCTGCATGCGGCGGCCATAACGATAACCGAGGCCGACGCGATAAATCGTTTTCATTCGACCGACATTCGACGAACCATATTGCGCCACGGGAATTTCCGCATCGGGACCGAGCGCGCACGGCATCGACGCCGTCCACAGATTTTCGTCGGGCAACACGTTGTAAACAAAGCGATGAATGGAATCGAGTTGTTCGAGCGCGGTTTCAATCTGGTCGGAAACCGGCGTGATGAATTCGAGCAGCGCTTCCGAATAATCGGTGGTAATCATCGGATGCGTCAGCGCGGAACCGAGCACTGTCGCGTGCGGAGTCTGCGCCAGGCGACCATCGCGGTCGATGCGCAGACTTTCCTTTTCCATCCCGCGTCGCAGCTGACGCAGCAACGGCAGCACGATGGCATCAGGTAATTGGCGCAGACGCTGGCTGAGGGCTTCAGACACCGCGGTCTCCTGTTGATTGACTAAGCCGACTGACGTCAACGAAAGCGTACCGATGAGTCACATTTGGCGGCTGGCCAGTGTACTGATGCCCTGTAAATGCGACAAGGCGCACACCGCGAAATGCCCCGCGCTGGCACATCGGCGAATCCTGATCTTCACTAATAGGCTTCGACGATGCGGTTGGGAGCCACACATGGAATTCAGCGATTACCTGAAAATTCTCGCAAGCAAGGACGGTTCCGATTTGTACTTGAGTACCGGCGCGCCGCCCTGCGCAAAGTTCCAAGGCGTGCTGCGACCGCTCGAAAAAGACCCCATGCCGCCCGGGGCGATCAAGACAATTGCCTATTCATTGATGGACGACGAGCAGCGCCAGGAATTCGAGCATGAACTCGAAATGAACCTGGCGATCTCGCTGCCGGGCGTCGGCCGTTTTCGTATCAACATTTTTCGCCAACGCAACGAGATTTCAGTCGTCGCGCGCAATATCAAAATGGATATTCCACAATTCGACGAACTCGGTCTGCCGCCGATTTTGAAAGATGTCATCATGCAAAAACGGGGGCTGGTGTTATTTGTCGGCGCTACCGGTTCGGGTAAATCGACATCGCTCGCATCGTTGATCGATTATCGAAACAGCAATAGCGCCGGCCACATCATTACCATCGAAGATCCGGTCGAGTTTGTGCATCGCCATAAAAAAAGTATCGTCAATCAACGCGAAGTCGGTGTCGACACGCGCAGTTTTCAGAAGGCGCTGAAAAACACATTGCGACAAGCGCCCGATGTGATTCTGATCGGCGAAGTGCGCGATCGCGAAACGATGGAGCACTGCCTCGCCTTCGCGGAAACCGGCCATCTCGCCATTTCGACATTGCATGCGAACAATGCCAATCAGGCGCTCGACCGCATCATCAACTTTTTTCCCGAAGAACGCCGCGCGCAATTGTTAATGGATTTATCCAGCAATATTCGTGCATTCGTGTCGCAGCGATTAATTCCCGGTATCGACGGCAAACGCGTGGCTGCCGTCGAAGTGATGCTCGGCACACCTACTATTCAGGAGATGATTCTTCGCGGCGAATTTGAATCGCTGAAAGAAGTGATGGAGAAATCCGAAAACCTCGGCATGCAGACCTTCGATGGCGCGCTGTTCAAACTCTACAGCGAGGGACGCATCACGCAGGAGGAAGCGCTACGGAATGCGGATTCGCCGAACAACGTGCGCTTGAAAATCAAATTTTACGATCAAGGCCACGCCGGCAGTGCAGGCGGATTCAGCTTGAGCTTGCAGGATATAAATTCAGGCGACGAAAACGTATAAGAAAATATTTAACCGAGCTGGCCCGCAATCGCCTGTTTCCACGCCAGGATATCGGTGCCCTCGGATTCGAATAGTGCGAAGCCGACGCTGTATGCGCCGTTTTCTTCGCGCAGCCATTTCACCTCACCGACAACATAGAGCGACTGCCGTCCGCTGCTGAATTGCGCGCATAAGCGCAGAATTGTGCCGAGCGGAATTGGCTCATCGACGCGCACCTGCAAACCATTCGCCGAAATATCGAGGCTGCGACAGATCACGATGCTCGCCGGACGCGAATTATCGAAATCCGCCGCGTATCGTTCGAGCAGAATCGTCACCGTTTCGGTTAGCCGTTGTTCGCTGCGACGCTCTTGATCGTTCGTGTTCATCTGTTTATTCCCTCGTTCCACGATCGCGGCGCAACCCATGCACGACGCGCGCAAGCGTATCGTCGAATTGCGGCCCCTGATTGAGTATCTGAGCGCTGCCCTCGAGCAGTCGTTGCGCAAATGCATCGCGATCGAATTCAGCGCGACGCACACCATCGCGATCGACAAAAATCAGTTTCCCGCTCGGCAGTTTTACTGCCAGCTTTACCCGCTGCACCGTACCGATGTCGTCGTGCAGCTCCACCCAACTACCGACCGTAAGCAGCGTCGCCTGCTGGCGCATTGCTCGCGTTTGTTGTTCGGCAACACCGCTCTGCTCTTCGATATGCGCGCGACGACGCTGCGCCTCCTGCTCGCGCGCGCGCTCAAGTGCGTCGGATTCCGCGCGCGCCTGTTGCTCTGCCAGCGCTGTAGCTTCCGCCAATGCTTTTTCTTTCGCCTGCTGACGACGCTGCTGCTCCAGCAATTCGCGTTGCCGCGCTTCGCCCTCGCTTCGCGCACGAGCATCGGCACGTTGCATGAGTTGCAGTAATACCTGCCGCAATGCGTTGGACGCCTGTCCAGCACCCGGCAAAGGAGTCGCTTCGCCGAGCGAAATTAAATACGCAAACTCTTCAAACGATTTTTGCAGCGCACGCACACCGAGCCGATTCGAAAACAGCAACTGGCTCGTGTCGTCCATCTTCAATACCAGTTTGATGCGGCTGTCGCTGCCATTGACGCGCAGCAGAAACCAGCGTTGAAGATCCAGTTCGGTCACCTGGCGCAACAGATCGCGGCTGATCGAAGTGGTCGGCGACAACCAGGGATCGTGATTCGCCAGCAATGTGAATGTCGTGGGTGCGAGAGGCTTACCTTTCAGGAGTGCTAAATGCTGTTGTTGAATTCGCGCGAGCTGGTTCTCGACGATTTCAAGATCGGCCGCATGCTCGCTCAACACCGCGCGCAATTCGGTATCGACTTCGGAAATCAGGTGATACAGCTGCTGACGGGCATCGTCATCGTCGAGCGGATCGACCAATGAGTTAACCAGCCGTTCGGTCAGCGCCGCGCGGCGCTGCCATTGCGCACTGGGTGCGCCGGAAGCGGGGTCGTTATCTCCAAACTGGAGTGCACCCCATTGCAGCTCGCGATACCAATCTTGTTGCAGATAATCCACTGCCGCTTGCGTGAGCCGTTTGCCCGCCATCGCCACATTGAGCACGCGCGCCGCTTGTTGTTGCGCGCGCCGCGTGCGTAGCTGGCCGCGTTCGGAATCGACCAGACGCTGTTCCAATTTCGTGAGACGCGCCTGCTCGGCCTGCCAGTGCTGGGCGAGATGATCGAGCGCGGCGGCCCAGTCGCCCGCTGCCAACGGTGTTAGCGCAGCGCGCCAATCGGCAATTAATTTTTCTGCCGCGCGCCCGAGCTCCGGCTGATAGCCGGCTCCGCTGTGTTGTGCGATATCGAGAATTGCCCATAACGGGTGAGTGCTGGCAGCCACCCATTGAGCGGGCGCAATGGTGGTCAATGCGACGCGTATCGGATCGAGCGTATCGACCAGATCGGGATGCAAACCGCAATCTTCGCCCCATCGATCCCAAAACAACTGCACCAACGCCGCACCGCGCTCGCTGGGGGCTTGCGTCAACGCTTGCGGCAACAGTGACTCTAGCGGCTCGATCGCGCCAGACAAGATCGCCTCGACGCGGGCAACGTCGGCGGACACGGAAACAGAGGGCATGGAAATAACCGATCTACAGCGGGGTTGCGTCAGTGTAGCCAACGGCGGTCCGATCGACAAAAAAGTACCGGTGTCGCCGCTTCGACTCGCGCGTCTAACGCTTGCAATAAGGCGCGGAGAATACGAATTTTTTCGACGCGTTCATCTATCGGAAAAAGATAGCGACGATTGGTCACATCCTTGCAATGTAATTCGTGGACCCTTGTTAGTAACTTCCCGAGCGCACGCATCGCTCTCGGCGCGAATCACTCAGAACGCAATGAATTTTTCCAACGAAAACTGCGGCTTACCAGCCGAAGGATGAGAAAAATGCACAATCGAAGCGGTATTGCCCCTCTCGACGGCGCGATTGAAATCGTGATGGCAGGAATGGTGCCCGATCAACATGTGCTTTCAAACGGCGCACCGGCGAGCACCCTTGCACCATCGATTACCGGCGGCTGCATTTCGGAACTTTCGTCGGATTCGATTCACGGCGTCGAGCACGAGTACACATCGGCAATGAAAAATTACGGCACGATATACGAGCAATATCAATCGTACTTAATGCCGCGCAACGAATTACTGCCGCACGATTACGAACTCAGCATCAAACTCGCTGCGTTATCCAATTCTCTGGGCTGTTTGAACGAAGAACTGCTTGCATCGACATTGCATCAGGACGATGTCAGCGATGACGATATCGAAGATTGCGGCTATATGGGTTGGCTGCACCACTAAGCGGTTTTTTCGCGGGTTGTGTGATCTTGAGGCAGTGCAAGCTGCCTTCTTTTTGTTTTCCGATGATAAAAATGTCCGCCGAGAATCAACCGGCTTTCTGCCGCACTAGCGTCGACTCGACCGCCGCGCTCAATTCGGCCAGCGCTCGATCAACCTGATCGTAGGCCGCCGCGAGCGATGGATTTTGTTTCAGCAATAAATGATTGCCGAGCATTTGGAACAGGTAACCGCTGGCTCGGCTGGTGCGGCTCAAGTAATCGCGACGCAAATCGTCCAATGCGACTGCCGCGTTTTTTTCTTCAACCAATTGCAGCTGACCAAGCACCATTTTTTCTTCAAGCACGGGCTTGCGAAACGCAGCGAGAAAAGCATGTACGTCGTTGCGCAACTGCGGTTCGCTGGTGCCGAGCGGCTCCACCGGTTGCTGGGTCCAACAGTCGACTGAACCGTCTTCGGCGTAATACACCTCGTGAATCTGCAAGGTTTCCATGCCGGTTTTAGTGCATCGCTTACGCAGCACTCGATAGTTCCAATTCGCCATATTTTTCTCACCCAGCGCAGTCAGTGCTGCGAATAATTATTGTTGTAAATAATATTAATCTGGCCCCGCCTAAGATAACCATCAACCGCCGGTCGCATTCATAAACCGGACGATCTGCGGCTCATCCTGCAAATCGAAATGGTGCCGTTCCGGCTTCAGTGCCATCGCAGCGACAATCGTCTCTTTCAACGCATCGAATGTGTAGCTTTCCCCCCGCAACACAGCGCGTAAATCGACCGAATGTTCATTACCGAGACACAACAATAACCGACCTTCGACTGTCACCCGCACACGGTTGCACAAATGGCAAAAATTATTGCTGTGCGGCGAAATGAAACCGATGCGCGAATCGCTGTCGCGCATTCGATAATAACGCGCCGGGCCGCCGCTGCTTTCGTCGCTCGCATGCAAAGGAAAATGCGCGTGAATGCGTTGAAGTATCGTATCGCTCGAACAAAAACTGTGGGCGCGATCGTGTTCATCGATTTGGCCGAGCGGCATCTCTTCGATAAATGCCAGATCGAGCTGGCGCGCGCGGGCAAAGCGCACCAGATCGAGAATTTCATCGTCGTTGCGATCTTGCAGCATTACCGCATTCAATTTGATGCGTTTAAAACCCGCGCTGCGCGCTGCGTCGATACCCGCCAATACATCGGCGAGATTGCCAATGCGCGTCAATTCGCGAAAGCGATCCGGCTGCAAGCTATCCAGGCTGATATTGATACGAGCGACGCCGGCGCTGCGCAATTCATCGGCGTATTGCGTCAGGCGCGAACCGTTGGTTGTTAACGTGAGTTCGCGCAAGCCGGGCAATGCGCCGAGTTCGCGCACCAGTTGCAACACATTGTTGCGCACCAGCGGTTCACCGCCGGTCAGCCGAATTTTGGTGACGCCGAGCTCGACGAAAGCACGGCCGATTAACGCCAGCTCTTCCAGCGTCAGCACGTCGCTGCGCGGTAGAAACGTCATCTCCTCGGCCATGCAGTAAACGCAGCGAAAATCGCAGCGATCGGTCACCGATAGCCGCAGGTAATCAACCTGGCGGCCGAAACGATCACGCAACAGTGGCAGGGGATGAATCGAGGTCATGGGCGGCTATGTTAAACCGCCCAACGCAAATGCTCTAGCTCGCATAAACCCGTACGGAGCCTATACCGTTATCACTCCCCGACCGGCTATAAACCCGCCCTTGCTGATCAATAAAAATTATTACGCGCGGGTTTTTATGCGCTTGAAAAATACCATCGCATCCCTATTTTCGCTGCGAACCGCGCAAGCTTCGATGCGCTGTAGGATTGAACCGAGGAGGTCATCATCATGAATCTGGTAACACGTAATCCCTTTGCCGTCCTGACCGAGCTGCAACGCGACATGAACCGCATTTTCGATAATCGTCTGTTTCCGACGGCCGGCAGCGACAACACCACGACATTCAATAGCAGCGATTGGCTGCCGTCCGTCGACATTCACGAGGACAACGACGGCTATCACGTGTCGGTCGATTTACCGGGGGTCAAGCCGGAAGAAATCGAAGTCACGGCGCACAACAATGTGCTCAGCATTCGCGGCAAGCGGGAAATCACCAATGACAATAAAGAGCTGAAACGCTCCGAACGTATATTTGGTTCTTTCATTCGCGAATTTTCGATGCCGGAAAATGCCGACCTCGAAAATGTGCGCGCGCAAAGCGAGCATGGCGTGCTGCAAATCGTCGTACCGAAAACACCGAAGAGCGAGCCGAAGCGGATCACGGTGCAAAATAATACGCCCCAGATTTCGCATTAATTATTGTGTGCACGAGAGGACACCGCGTCCTCTCGTTTTCTATCTATTCGAGCTTTGCGAGATTTCTTATTAGTCGACGCTCTTAGCTGCACCGACCTTCCTATTTCTCATCGAAGTTTTTCCCTGCGCATTCGATACATACATCGGTATAAGGCACGGCACGCAAGCGCTCTGCGCCAATTGGATTTGCGCATAACGTGCAGATTTCGTATTCGTTACTGTCCAACCTCTCCAGCGCGACATTGATGCACTGCAGTTCGTGCCGACTCGCTTCGTCCAGCCCGAATAACACATCGAGATTTTCCAGTTCGATTGCCTGCTCGGAGAAACTGGCAGGCAGCGGCTCCCTGCGATGCGCGACGCTTCCGCTCAACTGCTGCAGGCGACCGAGCAATTCATTACGCTTACCGATCAACTGTTCACGTATTTGCTGTTGGTTCATGACCGGCTCCCATGACATCGTTGCCGGCGATTATGCGATGCTGACAAGGGCTCGGCGTTGACCCTGGTCAATGCCATCGTCGCGAACGCATACAGATAAGCTGGTCGATAGCGCCTGCTTCACGCAAAATTGACGCTCATCAAAACCCGATACGAGATTACCGATGATCGAATGGCGCCGCGAACTCAATTTGATTTGGATCGCGACCGGATTTTTAACGCGCGTGCCGATGCCCCGCACCGTTAACTACACACCGGAAATTCTCAATACGTCTTCGCGTTATTTTCCGCTGGTTGGATTCTTCGTCGGCGCGTGCGGAGCGGCGAGCTACGTTATTGCATCGACATTATGGTCGCCACCGCTCGCTATCGCGTTATCGATAGTCGTCACCGTGCTGCTCACTGGCGCGTTTCACGAGGATGGCTGGGCCGATAGTTGCGATGGCTTTGGCGGTGGTTGGACGCGCGAACAAGTGCTGACAATCATGAAGGATTCGCGGCTTGGCAGTTATGGTGCTGTCGGCCTTCTATTACTGCTCGCGATCAAGTTGCTTTCACTTTCACAATTACATGATTCCGCCAGCATCGTATCGGCACTAGTGATTGGCCATACGTGGAGCCGATTGTTGTCGATCAGTTATTTACTCGACCTGCCTTACGTGCGCGACATCGACAGCAGCAAAATAAAACCGATCGCCACGCAAATGGAGCCGCGCAGTTTCGCCATCGCGGCAGCCAGCGTCACACCGTTATTATTTTTTATCTCACCATTGCAATTGATTGCGATTGCCGTGGTGCTGGCGGCTTGGCGCTGGTGGTTTGGCCGATACATCGTGCGACGCATCGGCGGTTACACCGGCGATTGTCTGGGCGCCGCGCAACAAGTATCTGAGGTGTTAATTTATTTAGTGCTCGCCGCAGCAGCCTGAAAATCGCTAGCGGCGAGCACATATTCCTACAAGCGATTATTTTTTTTGTTCTGCGCCGCTGCGAACAATTGCGCCATCGCATTATTGCTGGGCTGCTTTTGATTATCGCGGTTCAGACGCTCAACCGCTTTACCGGCATTGCGATCCTGCCCGCGCGGCGTCGAAGTTTTTTCGCCCGGCGTATCGTCGAGACGCATCGACAATGCAATGCGTTTGCGCGCAGCATCGACTTCCATCACTTTTACTTTGACGATATCGCCGGCTTTGACAACTTCACGCGGATCCTTGACGAATTTATTCGACAGCGCGGAGATGTGCACGAGTCCATCCTGATGCACGCCGATATCGACGAAGGCGCCGAATGCGGCGACGTTGGTAACGGTGCCTTCGAGAATCATTCCCTCTGCCAAATCTTTGATGTCTTCGACGCCATCCATGAACGTTGCGGTTTTAAATTCCGGGCGTGGATCGCGGCCGGGCTTGTCGAGCTCTTTAATAATGTCAGTGACGGTAGGTAAACCGAATTTATCGTCGATGTATTCCACCGCTTTCAAGCCGCGTAAAAACGCGCTGTCGCCGAGCAGGTTTCTGAATTCGCGATTATTTTTTTGCGCGATTTTTTCGACGACCGCATACGACTCCGGATGCACCGCCGATGCATCGAGCGGATTATCGCCGCCCATCACGCGCAGAAAGCCGGCCGCCTGCTCGAACGTCTTATCGCCGAGGCGCGCCACTTTCTTCAGCTGGTCGCGATTTTTAAACATGCCGTTCTGGTTGCGGAATTCGACGATATTATTCGCGAGCGTCTGATTCAAACCGGAAATACGCGTCAGCAGCGCTGGCGACGCGGTATTCACATCGACGCCCACGGCGTTCACGCAATCCTCGATTACCGCATCGAGCGAACGCGCCAATGCGGTTTGACTGACATCGTGCTGATACTGACCGACGCCGATCGATTTGGGTTCGATTTTCACGAGCTCGGCGAGCGGATCCTGCAATCGACGCGCAATCGAAATGGCGCCGCGAATCGTCACGTCGAGATCGGGGAATTCTTTCGACGCATATTCGGAAGCCGAATACACCGACGCACCCGCTTCATTGACGATGACTTTGGTCAACCCCAATTCAGGTTTCGCTTTGATGATGTCGAGCACGAAGCGTTCGGTTTCACGGCTCGCGGTGCCATTGCCGATCGCGATCAATTGCGCGCCGTGTTTTTTTGCGAGCGCAATAATTATTGCAGCAGATTCGGCAATTTTATTTTGCGGCGGTGTCGGAAAAATCGCGCAGTGGTCGAGCACCTTACCGGTGGCATCGACAACGGCGACTTTAACGCCGGTGCGCAAACCCGGATCGAGACCTATCGTTACTTTCGGCCCAGCGGGTGCGGCAAGCAGTAAATCTTTTAAATTATTCGCGAATACTTTAATCGCTTCTTCTTCGGCGCTTTCGCGCAAACGCCCGAGCAGATCGGTTTCCAAATGTGTGTAAAGTTTGATGCGCCACGTCCAGCGCACCACTTCGGCGAGCCATTTATCCGCCGGCTTACCGCTTTCTTTAATATTCCAAAAATTGGCGACCATGATTTCGCACGGATGAACTGCGGGTTTTTCTTCCTCACCGACTGTAATGGAAATCGTCAGAACGCCCTCATTGCGGCCGCGAAACATCGCGAGCGCTCGATGCGATGGTGTGCTCGCCAGCGGTTCGTTGTGTTCGAAATAATCGCGAAATTTTTCGCCTTCGTTCTGCTTGCCTTCAACCACACGCGCGCTCAGCTTGCCATCGCTCCATAAATAATTACGCAGCTTTTCGAGCAGATCGGCGTGCTCGCTGAACTTATCCATCAAAATATATTTCGCGCCTTCGAGCGCTGCTTTGATATCGGCAACACCTTTTTCGCTATCGACGAATCCCAAGGCGAATTCTTCCGGATTTTTGCTCGGATCTTCATACAAACCCAGCGCGAGCGGTTCCAGTCCGGCTTCGATCGCAATTTGCGCCTTGGTGCGACGCTTCTGTTTATACGGCAGATATAAATCTTCAAGTCGATTTTTAGTATCGGCGCCGTTAATTTCCGCTTCGAGTTCGGGCGTAAGTTTTCCCTGCTCCTGAATACTCGCGAGAATTGCCGCGCGGCGTTCTTCCATTTCACGCAAATAGCGCAAGCGCTCCTCAAGTGTGCGCAATTGTGTATCGTCGAGACCGCCTGTCACTTCTTTGCGATAACGAGAAATGAACGGCACCGTTGCGCCTTCGTCGAGCAATTCGATCGCGGCGGCGATTTGTTGAGTGTTAACGGTTAATTCATCGGCAATACGTTGGGTAATCGACAGCATGATTCATCCAGAAGAAAAAATTCGCGGTGCATTATCGGAGATTCACACCGGAGGCGGGAGATTGTTATTGCGTAATGT
>CAMLJR010000030.1 GCA_946480345.1 uncultured Spongiibacteraceae bacterium | reverse complement strand
ATGGCGTTGACGGTGATGCCGCGGCTGCCGAGTTCGATCGCGAGCGATTTCGTTGCGGAATTAATCGCGCCTTTCGCGGCAGCGTAATTCGATTGGCCGCGATTTCCGGTTAACGCCGCCACCGATGAAATCGAAATAATTCGGCCCCAGCGGCTTCTTATCATCGGCATCGTCAACGGTTGCGTGACGTTGAAAAAACCGTGCAGCGATACGTCGATAACGTTATTCCATTGCTCGCGACGCATGCCGGGAAAAACCGCATCGTCGTGAATGCCGGCGTTGTTGACGAGTATTTGAATGGGTTCGTGTTCGAGCAATTTTTCCAATGTCGACGTAACGGCATTCGCATCGGTGACGTCGAATTGAACGGCTTCGGCCGAATAACCCTGCGCCAATAATTCCGCGCTTAATTGTTTAGCGCCGGCGATATTGCCGTTCGCGTGAATAATGACGTGAATGCCATCTGCCGCTAAGCGGCGACAAATCGCAGCGCCGATAGCACCGCTGCCGCCGGTGACTAAGGCGCGTTTCATAATGGATTGCCGTTGGTGTTGGAATGTTTTGATAACGAAGCGGCGTCGATCAGAACGCTGGCGCGACCGGTCAGCAATATTTCTTCTTTTGCCGACACGCTGAATCGATACAGCAGCGAAACATCGCTGCCGGCTATGCGTTCGGCCTGCACGATTAGATCGTCGAGCACATCGTCGAGACGTTCGATCTGCCATTGCACATCGCGAACGCTGGTCAGGTAGCCTGCTTTGGAAGCGCGCTGTTGATCGCGTGGAATTAATTTTTGCGAAAGCAGCGCGCCATGCACCGCCATTGCCTGTGCTGCGTACTCGACACCGGCGGCAATACCTAATATGCCATCGATAGCGAGCGGGTTATCGCGGTCGCGATGACTAATTGCGCGGCAAACAATGCGCGCGTCGCTCCACTCTGACACCGAGTCCAATAAACACATCGTTCCCTGATGCGGAATCGAGGCGAGAATCCAGGCGCGATCGATCATGGCATCACATCGACAACGAGATTGGGTTTATTTAAATAGTCGACGACGACGCGGCCGCTTTCGGCGCGCGCAATCAATTGCATTAATGGCAGCGCGCGCGCGGTGGGAATTGTTGTGCGCAGTGCTTCCAATTCCGGTTGTGCAATGGAATTTGCATCGGCATCGCTGAGCGCAATTTTAAGCGAGGTTTTTGTCGTCGCGGATTTTTGCGGGCTGACCACCATCGCAATTCCAAATGGATGCGGAATCGGACGCAACGAATATAACGGTTCTGGATACGCGCTATCGAATGCCACCATTAAACAAGGTTTGTTATTCGCGTGCGCCTGCGTTGCTGCCTCAATCAGCGCAGCCGCGAAGGTGCCATCGTAAGCGCACAAACTGGTGGATGCTTCCATGCACGCGGTCGCGATACTCCAATAACCGGCGGGCGCGTTATGCACCGAATTGTGAAAACGCGTCGGTGAGACGGCGCGATCGTCGGACGCGAGCGTGGTGAGAAGGCTGTGGCAGTTTTCGCAATCGCCGCCGGTCGATGAAAACACGCTCGCTAATTTCGATGCATCGGCACCGGCATCTTTAATTGCTTCGAAACCCAGTGCCATCGATAGTTTTACCGTCAGGCCCGCGCGGCGGCGCTCGGCTGCCGGCAATGCTTCGGCAATCGGCAGTTGAAGCGGTGCAATGGTAAACGGCACCGCGCCACTCAAAATTTGTCGCGAATGTTGCCAGCCGTTCAAGCCGGGGCCGAACAAACCGATACCGTCGATATGCGCAATCAGATCGCTCATCGTGTCTTCCTGCGTAGAATCAAAAGTCGGCCCTCGACAAAATCAAACTGCAATTGCTGCCGCCGAACCCAAATGAATTACTCATTACATGGCGCAACGATTGTTGTCGATTAGTGAATTGATAATCGCAATGCAATTGCGGGTCGATTTCTTGCGTGCCGGTGCCGCCGGGAATGATTTCGAATTTCAACGCGAGCGCCGCGATAACCGCTTCCAAACCGCCGGCGGCGCCGAGCGTGTGACCGGTATGTCCTTTCGTCGAGCTGCACGGCGTATCGCGACCGAACAGCCGCGTTACGCTTTTATCTTCAGCGGCGTCATTACTTGGCGTCGCGGTGCCATGCAGATTCAGATAATCGATATCGCGAATCGTTAAATTCGCCGAACGCAATGCGGCCTCCATCGCATACTGCGCGCCGAGGCCGTCCGGATGCGGCGACGACATATGATGCGCATCGGAAGTTTCGCCGATGCCGCTCAACAGAATATCGCCGCTTGTTACCTCGTTGGCTCTTTCGATCAATACGAATGCGGCGGCTTCGCCGAGAGAAATGCCATCGCGATTCGCATCGAATGGTTTGCAGGCGTTGGCCGACATCAATTGCAATGAGTTGAAACCGTAGAGCGTGGTGTAACACAACGAATCGACACCGCCGACGATCGCTGCATCGATCAGGCCGCTATCGATCAAGCGCTGCGCGCAACCGAATACTTTCGCGCTCGACGAACACGCGGTGGAAATGACATACGCCGGTCCATTCAAATCGAAATAGCTGCGCACGAAATCGCCGACCGAATAGCAATTGTGCGTGTGCCGATAATCATGATTTTTTGGCAGCGTGCCGGTGTCGGGGTCGAGATGGCGATAGGCGATTTCAGAACTCAAAATTCCCGACGTGCTGGTGCCGAGAAATACGCCGATACGATTGCGGCCGTAAGTTTTTATCGCCGCTTCGACGCGCCCGATAAAATCATCCTGTTCGAGGCCCAATTGCGCGAGCCGATTGTTGCGGCAATCGAACGGCGCCAAACGCGCATCGAGCTGGAGTGTCTCCAGCCCGGCGACTTCGCCGAGGTAGGTATCGAAATCCAGATCGCCCCACTGTGCGGGCGCGAGACCGCTGCGCTGCGTTTCCAGCGCGGCGAGTGTCGACGATAAACCCGCGCCGATAGCACTGGTCGCGGTAAAAGCTGTGAATTTGAGAGCGCGCATTACCTTGTCCAGTATTAAAGAAGCCGCGCAACGAGCATGACGTTGGCGGCAGTGGATTGGCTGACAGGAATTGCGGTAACGGTGAATCCGCGACGTTCGAGGCTATCGATCCACTCTGGCAGCGAGCGAAAAAATAATGGTGTCGCGCCAACACCGCGCGCGATCAGAACGCAGCGATCGACCAAACTTGTCAGCATCGATCGCAAGGTCGATCGCGCATCGCTGACACGGGTCAGCAATACGCTGCCGGTTGCGAGAGATGCGCGAATTTTATCGAATAGTTTTTCCTGATCGTTATGCGACAGGTAATGAAGCACATCGAGTAATACCACGGCATCGGCGGACTGAATTTCCATCGAACGGATATCGGCGGATATCAATTGCACGCGATCGTTGTAGAGCGGCGTCAGCGCGCTGTTGCCGCATCGCACATCGCTGTCGCTGAGATCGATGCCGCGAAATTTCAGATTTCGCGGTGGCCGCGTCGCACCGAGCCACATGTTGTCGTGCGCCATTTTTTCAGCGGCCAGCAGCCACGCGGCGAGCAAACCTTTTCCGCAGCCGAGATCCAGAATGCGCGCGTTATCGGGAAAAACAGTGTGTTCCAGCAGCGCTTTAAAAATCGGGTCACCGCGCAGTTTGCCGCGCACCCATTGATAACGGGTGTAACCGGCCGCTTTATACGGTGCGCTCGCCATATCGAGTAGCGTCTTAATCATTGAATGCATCGCACAGCGTTACGGCCCTCAGATTGAGTGCGTTTAATTTTTCGAGCAGTTTCGGCAGGACTTCATGAATAACGGGCGCGCCTTTGCGCGTACGTGCGGCGTTGCCATCATGCAGCAGCAGAATATCGCCAGCCGCGAGATTTTTTATTAACCGCTGCAAAACCTTATCCGCGTCGCCGGTGCGCGTATCGTAGCCACGTCGCGTCCACGTCGCCAGTCGCAAGTCCAGCTTACGCAACACTGGATCCAGAAATGGATTGCGCAATCCCGCCACTGCCCGAAAAAACTGCGGTGCGCGCCCGGTAATGCGATGCAGGGTTGCCTGCGCTGCACTGATCTCCGTCATCCATGCACGCGGACCAAACAACGACGAATAATTGCGATGCCGTTGTCCGTGATTTTCGACTTGGTGGCCAGCCGCGATGATTGCGCGACAAAGCGCAGGATGACGTTCGGCGCGCTCGCCGATGCAAAAGAAAGTCGCCTTCGCGTTATAAGCTTCGAGAATTTCCAAAATGCGCGGCGTGACTTCGGGATCGGGACCATCGTCGATGGTGATGGCAATTTCGCCGCGCGCAACTGCTGTGGCAGGAAGCCGCACAAGATTGGCACCGAGTAGCGTGCTACGCGGCAGCAGGCCG
Source organism: uncultured Spongiibacteraceae bacterium (assembly GCA_946480345.1). Next base: position 18,180 of record CAMLJR010000030.1, on the reverse strand, counting down.
GTCATGGCGATCAGCAGGTGTGTCGCAAGGATTATCGCGAGCGACCAGTGCCACAGCGCCACATCGAACAGCAGCAAACCAATCGCCAGCGCGTGCAGCAAAGTGCAGGTGATAAAAAAATAACGCGCGCGCATCGCTTTCATCCTCAGGAGGCTCGAGATTTCGATTTGGCCAAAATCGCCGAAAAAAGCAGCGCAAGGAACGCGCCCAGACCCACCGTTAGTCCTATCGCCGATAATATCGGTACCTTCGAAAAACCCAGCACGCCAAAACTTCCCACGGTGGTCAGGTTTGCGGTAACTACCGAGCAGGTGACTTTCGCCTGCATGGCGGAGCTTGCGGCGGGCTCGTCCGCATTGAAGAAAAAGGCGTAGTTCGAACCGACCGCGACGACGAGCAGTAAACCGACCAGATGCAGGATGGTCAGGTGGGTGCCCGAAGCGAGCAATATCGCCAGCACGCAAAGCACCGCGCAACCGAGCGACAGCAGAATGCGCATGGCCTGCTGCTTCGGCGATGTCGCAAATAAAAGGATTGCGATTGCGAGACAACCCAGGCTCGAAAGTATTGATGCTTCGCGCAGATAACCGTCGAACATCGAAGTGGTTTCTTCAAGCAGATCGATCACGGTGAATTGCAGGGTGCTATCGGCCTGCAACGCCGCGTTAACTTTATTCAAATCGATTTCGTCGCCATACGGACCATCGCCGCTCGCGGTGAGCGGCAACAGCACGAGAAAGTCGTTCGCCCGCTTGATCAACAACGTGTCGAATAATGCTGCCGCCGATGTGCCTGCGAGATCGGCTCGGGTCAGTGGCGCGCGCGCGCGCGTGGCGGCAGCATCGGCGATAAATTCGTCGAGCACATTTTCTTTGATCGGCAGAGTTTGCAGCGCTTCACGCAAATTATTTTGCAAGGTGGCGGCATCGGGTATGGCGGCTTGGCGCTCGCGTTGACTCGCCGCGCTCGGCACCAGGAAAGCGGGGGAATTGAAGCCGCCGATGAGCCGCTTCTCGATTAATGGTTCTAACAATTTAGCGGCGTGTTCCGCGCCTTGCAGCGCCGATTCTTCGTCGGCCGCCGCGAAGCTGGCGATATAGCGGATATTGCCGCCGCCGATATCGCTGCGCAGTTCCATGTCGAGCTTCTGCGCGCTTTTCGAGATTGGGCTGAGCGCGGAAAGCTGGCGGTTCCATACGGTACCGTCGAACGTCGCGAGATAGCCGAACGCGACAATCAATATCACGTAAAGCGCCCAGCGCATTTTTTTGGCGCCCTCGAAGAGCGCGATAAGCAGATTGCCGGTTTTAACGATGTGATCCGAATCGATGGCTTTCGGCATCAGCCCCGCCAGCACATAGCGCGTTGTCAACGCAGCGGCGAGCAGCCCGCTGATCGTGTACACGCCCAACTGCGCGAGCCCTGGGAAGCTCGAAAACAACAGTGCGCCAAAACCGGTAATCGATGTCAGTACACCGAGATAAATCGTTCGCCAGAAGTTTTTGGTAGCGGTGCTGCCGGCACCCTGAATAAAAAAATAAATCGAGTAATCCACCGCTTCGCCGATCAGTGTCGTACCGAATGCCAGCGTCAAACCATGTATATGTCCGAACACCAGGCTGACCGCGACAATTCCCGCCATCGTCCCGGTCAATACCGGCAGCAATCCCAGCACGACCCGCGATGGCGATCGATAAACAAGCAGTAACAAGCCGATTACCAACAGCATGCTGATGACCGCGAGGCGTTTGATTTCACCCTCGATCGTGTTGCGCGATTCCACCGACATCACGCTGGTGCCGCTCATCACCAGGCGCGTGTCGGCGTTGCGTCCTGGTAGCTGCGCAAACGTGGTGCGGATGATGTCGAGTGCACGCGCCTGCGCATCGGTGTTGAGCCCTGATTCGCCAATTTGCGCGACCAGCAATGCGCGTTTGTCATCGCGCGATGCCCATGCGCCGTCGACGGTTCGCGGCTGATTTTCGCCGACAAATTGATCGAGCAATTGCAGCGTTTCGCCGGTGGGATCGCGCGGCAATATTTGTTTGACGAGCAGGCCGGCATCGCCAGCCATGGCATCGACGGTGTCGCCGATAGCGGCGCGCAAGCCGGCGATGCTGAAGCGATCCTTATCAACACTCGGGCTCAGCAAATAGCGATTTTCGAAAAAATATTTGCCGTCTTTTTCGCGCGTGGCGTCATCGCCATTTTGAACGCCGGTGAAGATAGGGTTCGCACGCAGTTGCACTGCGAGTTGTTTCGATAAGGCAGCGCGCTCGCTGGCGTCACCGCCCTCGATGCCAATCAAGATCAAGCGCGCAATGGCGCCATCGCGCAACTGATCGAGCAAAACTTTTTGTCGCTCGTTCGGATTCTTCGGCATGAAAGCCGACAGGTCGGCGACGAATTTCGTCTGTGCGATCACCAGTACACAGACGATGAGGCAGCAGAGCCAAATGATGAGTGGTAGCGCACGATTGAATCGATTCATTTTCCGTCATCGCTGGTAATAGTCATTTCCGAACGATCGCCATCGGCTTGTTCGAATTCGATCGTTTTGACGAAACCCTGCGTGCCGGCGATGCGAATTTGTTCGATCACTTTCAATAATTGCGTTTGCTTCGGTGTCAGCGATAGTTGCCATTGTTCTAATGAGCCGCTCACGGTTACCGCATAATAATTTTCCAGCGCGGACAAATCGCCCGACAACGTCGCGCGAATGCTGGTGACGAACGTCGATACTTCAGGATGATCTTGAAGATCAAATGTTTTACGGCGTTTGTTCGCGGTTTCGATACTGAGTTTGTCGCCATCGAGAATCAGCAATTCCTGTTTCGGCTTTAACGTCCGCTTCTTCACCAGATTCGGCGCGGTATATTCCAGCTCGCCGGAAGACTCAATCGGCTGCTCCAGCACCTTGAAATATTTTCGTTCGATAAACGTGGCATGGCTGGATTTGCGTTGCGACAGCAGCGCCATCAGATCCGCGAGTTCAACGTCCTGGGCGGAAGCCGCAGTCGCGAACAAGCCGATGCTGGTGGCAAATGCGAGTGATTTAATCGATAAAAGCTTTTTAGCGAATTTTTTAAGCATGATCGGCGTGGTGATTTTCCCAGAAGTCGAAAAAGTTAAACCAGTTGAACGGAGCGGCGATGCAGTAGCGTTCGAGCGTGGCAACATACCGCGCCATGACATGTCGCAGCGCGGCATTGCGGTCGCTGGCGAGCGGCTGCGAAAAATCCTCGATCACCTCGAAATGAATTTCGTAACGATTGCCGCCGCGATAAAGACCCGTCATAAAATAAATCGGATGCCGCAGCATCAATGCCATGCGAAACGGACCGGTGGGGAAATCGGCGTCGCGGCCGAGAAAAGAAAAGCGCTCGTATTTATCCGCGCTCGACGCTCGATCTGCCAACACGCCAACCAGTGCGCCATCTTTTAATTTTTCGTTGATTTTGAGCGTCGCATCGAGCTGACCGAGCGGAATAATATTTTGCGAAGCATGAGGATTGATTGACGCCATCACGCGATTTATCTGGCGCGCATTTTCCGGAAACATCGCCATGAAAATATCGATATCGGGATTGCTGCGCGCGAACGAATGCAAGACTTCGAAGCTGCCGAGGTGCGCACCGAACAAAAACAAACCTTGCTTCGCATTATCGTTGTGCAATGCAGTGGTGCCGATATGTTGAATGTTGAAAATATCGATTTGTTCGTTGAGTAAATACACGCGATCGTGAATCGTGGTCGTGAATGCGAAAATATGTTTATAACAATCGAGCAGCGAGGCGGGCCGCGCGAGGCAGCGGGTCAGATAATCGCGCGAAGCCATTCGAGCGGGACGCACCGCGACTAAAAAGTACAATGCGATCGGATACAAAATAGGTCGCGATAATCGGCGCCCAAGAAATAGCGACAACTTCGTCATGAAGACGAGAAGCGCGCTGCTGCCGCGCTCCTTGCGTTGCATCCATTCCGCCCGTTTTGTTTTTTCGACAGGTGTTTTTGCGGCGGTCGTCTTGGCAGGCGCGATCATAATGAAAATCGACCATCCGCGATTTTGCGCGAACCACTAAGAATTTCGAAGCTGACGGAATTGTCGCCGACCGTATAGGTGACGGCCATGATTTCGTCGGGCCGAGCGGGGCTGTGAAATTTCGCAGTCGATATTCCACGGCAGCGTCGTCCGCTGTCGTTCTGGATGGCGAGCCGCACATGGTCGAGTAATAAAACGCCCGGCACGATCGGCTGTCCGGGAAAGTGTCCGGCGAATACCGGATGCGTTGCCGGAAATGAAATATCGGTTCGCGTCATATCATGTTCTTCCAGCTCTTTCCGCTCTTCCCTCGTGTCACAAAAAATGCATCATGCTTTTTTCGAGCGATGATTTCTGACCAGGTCGTGCAATGCAGCTACCGGTATTTTACCGTTGCCATCGCGCGGCAGCGCATCGACAAAAACAATTGGGCGCGGCAGAAATAATGGATCGATATGTTGGCGCAGCGCCGCAATAATTTCCGCTTGCGTTGATTTTGGCGCCACTACGATTGCGGCCAGTCGCATGATGGGCACCGAAGCGTGATCGTCCGGTACGCAAAAAGCGCCTTCGATGACGCCCGGAACGTTCGTCAAAATGTGATTGAGAAAAGCGAGCGAGCTGCGCTTGCCACCGACGTTAATGATATTGGCGTGCCGATCGATCAGCTTGAAGCGCGTCGCGCTGCGCAGCTCGATAATATCGTTGAGCACCTGCGATTGTTCCAGAAATTCGCTCGAAGCGATGGTTGCGCCCGCGTCTTCACGCAGTGTTATACCCGGCAAGGTTTCCCACTCGATATTTAATGTCGGACGCCGCATCGCGAGCTGGCCGGTTTCGGTCGAGCCATAAATTTCCAGCAGCGGCGCGTTTAATTTAGTTTCTGCCGCGGTTGCGAGTTCCGGAGAAAGCGGCGCGGTTGCCGATAAAATCGCATTGATCGGCGGCAGCTCGATTTCGGCATCCAATAAATTGCGCAGGTGAAACGGACTGATGACGAGCAGTCTTGGTGCCGACGCCGCTCGCAGCGCGGCGGCGATTTCGGCAGGGAAAAACGGAATATCCGCCGATAATTGGCCATCGGCAAAAATGGGCAGCAGCACCGTGGATTCCAGGCCATACATGTGTCGAAGCGGAACGGTTCCGACCACGCTGCACGGCCCGCCTGTTATCTGCCAAATATGTTGGCTGCCAGCCATGATGTTTCGATATGTTTTGCCAAAGCTTTTGAAATGCGGTGTCGGCTTGCCGGTCGAGCCTGACGTGAATACGCAAACGATTTTTTGATCGGCGCGAATCTGCGGCATCCGCGGCACATCGGCACTTCGACCGTCGGCCGCGAATTGATCGGCGCGAACGTAGGGCATGTCGCTCACCGGTGCACATGCCTGATCGCCGATGCATACAAGATCAGGCATCGTCGCCAGCAAATCGGCGGTGTGATTCGCCGCCGAGGAATTCGGCAGTACCGTTACGATATTGCGGGTAATGGCAGCGAACAGCGCCACCGAAAACCAATAGCGGTTCGTGCAAAGATTTAATACGTGATCCGTCGCCGGTAGCGTTTGCGCCAGCGCGAGAACTGCGCGCAGAAATTCGCTGCGATGAATGGATTGCGTGGGTGCGTCGATCAATAAGCTGTCGCCATTGTGCATTGGCAGCAACGGCAATAGTTCAACCTCCGCTGTGGCGAGCGGTGCATGGTGATGATCGTGAGCGTGGTGGTTTTCGATCGGCACGGTCAGCCTCGCGGGTAATTGCGATAGGCTTGAATCGTTTGCGAAATGCTGAAATGTTTGCGGCCGGGCAATGCGCGCACGCGAATGAAATATTCGATGGCGAACATCGCACCGATGGAGATCGGAGTCAGCACCGAGGCGAACAGCGACCAGATCTCGATCGAAGCGAGAAAAAATAATGCGACGGAAATGATCGTGCTCGCGAAAAAGTAAATCGTCCACGCTGCCGTCACTTTCCACGTATATTTTAAATACGCGGCATCGAGTACGGTTTTATCCAGCAGTCGCGCAATGCGCGAGCACAATGCGCTTTCGTGAGTTTTTAGCGTACTGCCAAACAGCACGCCGAGAAATGCCATCGTTCCCGCATGCTGCACAAAATAGAACCATGCGATATGGTCGCGCAGGAATTCCGAAAAAAAATACAGCGCAGTAATCAATGCGCAGCAGGTGCCGAGCGCAAGGAATTTGGTATTCGATTTCCAGGCCGCGATAACTCCACCGAGGGCAACTGGCGCGATACCGATAAGAACTAACGCGAGCGAAGGCTTGTTCGATACCGAAACCAGATAACTGAGCCAGAGATAGAGCGCGCCGAGCGAAGCCAGCAGGGCGAAGCGTATTTTTTGCCGGCTAAGAATCACGTGGATCGATACTCACTGAGGTGCGAATGCGTGGTAAATGGGCGGTGGTCAAAAGTCGATTTGCGATGACCGCAATTCTGCAATTTCACGCAAATGGGTGACAGACTCTGGCGATTTGGCGTTTGTCCTTGCATTCGGCATCGAATTATTATTTCAATGGCCGGCCGATAAAACGGTTGTCCCTTTTTATGCTGTTAACAGGTCGAGTAGCGCTGTTAAACAGATCGAGAGTAATGCCGGTTAAACGGATCGCGAGACTTGGCACCAAAATTTCGATGCAGATCGTAACGAAACGGCCGCTCGATGTCACTACAATGTCCCACACCGCGGCTCGCTGCGGACCTATTCCATTCATCTATTCATCGCACTAAGGAGCGTTCTTGGAATATCTTCGGTCAGGCGAGAATGGAGGTGGGCGTGAGGGTGCGGCGCGACTGGTAACGTTATTCACAAGCCATTTATGGTTCAAGGCGCTCGGCACTGCCGGCTTCACCGCAGTCTTTTTCGTCGCGTATTTTTATTTGCTGAAAAACCCGGCTCGAGCTGTGGTGACGATCCCGATTACATGGGTCGATCACCTGATTGGTTTTGAAGCGGTCGCGCTGCCTTTTTATCTGTCGTTGTGGGTGTATGTGTCGCTGCCGCCTTTTTTCATGCGCACGCGTCTCGCGATCATCGAATACGGCATGCGTATTGGATTGCTTTGTATCGTCGGCCTCGCGGTTTTTTATTTCTTTCCCAACCAGACGCCGCCCGCCAATATCGATTGGGCGCAAGTGCCGGGTATGGCATTTCTGAAAGGGGTCGATGCAGCGGGTAATGCGTGTCCTTCGCTGCATGTCGCCACCGCGATATTTTCCTGCTGCTGGTTACATTGGCGCTTTGGCGCGCTGGGTTTGAGCACGAGCTTGAAAGCGGCGAATATTTTCTGGTGCATTGCAATTGTCTATTCGACGATAGCGACCAAGCAGCACGTAGCCATTGATGTAGCGGGTGGAATGTTGCTCAGCTTCATCGCAGCGTGGTGTTTGGGCCTAAAAAAACATGCGCGGCAATGCTGAGGAATCGCGCGATCATACCGGCGCGCAGTGGGCAACCGCTGACATCGAATAACACTATGCGATATTATTCGCGCCGGACGCCGTGAACTCGGGATCGAATCGATGCGCCATAATAAAAAAGGATTGGCAGTAAATACTGCGGGTTCACAGCTATTTCCTCGAGTAAACGTTTCACTGCTCCTGATTGAAAGCTTCGCTGCGGAATAGGGTTTGAAGCGCGAATCAGTTTAATTTTTTTGAAAATCGGCCACGCATTTGCGCATGCGTGCATTCGAACAATCTATATGGCCTATTTATGCTGCGTACCGTTGTGAACAATTATTTGATCGACGTAAAAAAAATCGATCCCGCCCTCCTCGAAAATCCGGTTTTGCGCGTTGCCGAGCTGGGGCTCGATTCGCTCGATTTCGTCGAGATGCTGTTTGAAATAGAAGATCGCTGCGGCTTTCAATTGCCCGAGCCGATGCGGTACATCGAAATGACATATGCGGAAATGCTGGCCGATATGGAATCGCTCATTCGCGAACATCACAACGGGGAGCTGCCGGATCTCCTCGCCGAGGAGGCGAAAAATTAATGGTTAAGGTAGTCGTCACCGGTATGGGGGCGATTACCCCGCTGGGTGCAAATCGGCACAGTACATTCGCCAGCGCGCTCGCTGGCCGCAGCGGCATCGCTCCGGCAGCGAAATCAATTTCTCAATGGCTGCCACATGTCCTCACTGCGGCGGTCGCTGAAAATCCCGAAACGTTATTGGACGCCAAATACGCGGGAGCAGACCGCGCGACGCAATTCGCGCTGGTGGCAGCGCACGAAGCGATGAGCGATGCCGGCATTGCGCCGCATCCGGACGACGGCGGCCGCTTTGGCGTGTTTTGCGGTATCGGTTTCGGCGGCGCGCAAACGCTCGATGCCTTGTACACGCGTTTTTATACGGCACTTCACGACGATTCCACGCCGAAGAAAAATCCGACCGTGATGCATCCGTTATCGGTGCCGCGCATGATGGCGAATGCGCCGGCCGCATTGGTATCGATGCATTATGGATTGCGTGGATCCAGTTATACGTATTCAGTGGCATGTGCATCGTCGGCGATAGCAATTGGTGAGGCGTATCGCGCAATTCGCCACGGTTATCTCGATGCCGCGATTGTGGTCGGTACCGAAGCCATGCTGACGCCGGGTGCGTTAATAGCGTGGAATGCGTTGCGCGTAATGGCGAAACCGCATGCGAGTGATCCTGCGCGCAGCTGCCGTCCATTTTCGGCCGATCGAAATGGCTTTGTACTGGGCGAAGGCGCCGCAGCGATCGTGCTCGAAAGTGAAGCGCGCGCGCGTCAGCGTCATGCAAATCGCATTGCCGAAATTGCCGGATACGGTTGTACCAGCGATGCGCATCATCTGACGGCCGGCACCGAAGTCGAGCAAGCCAATGCGATGCGGCAGGCATTGCAGGAGGCGAATCTCGAGGCCGATCAAATCCATTATTTAAATGCGCATGGCACTGCCACCGAAGCGGGTGATTTAGTGGAAGCGCGATCGATTCGACTCGCTTTCGGCGCAGCGGCGGATAAGCTCGCGGTCAGCGCTACCAAATCGATGCATGGGCATTTGATCGGCGCGTGCGGAATCCTCGAATTCATCATCAGCTTAATGGCGATGCAAAGCGGATCGATCCCTCCGACAGCCTATCTCGATAATCCCGATCCGCGCTGCGATCTTGATTTTGTACCGCTGGAAGCGCGGCACGGTCAGGTGATCGACGCGATCATGTCGAATTCGTTTGCATTCGGCGGCAGTAACGCGGCGCTTTTAGCACGTAAGTGCGAATGACATGAAACCAACCGGTATGAGTGACCGGCATGAATGAACCGTACAGTTATCCATTCACGCTCAACCGCGCCGACATTGAGTCGGTATTACCGCACCGCGGCGATATATTTGCATGCGACCGATTGGTGATAGACGGAACGCATAACTTCACCGGATACGCGCGTTGGAACTCGGATAATAGAATTCTCGCGGGACATTTCCCCGGGTTGCCGATCGTGCCGGGCGTGCTGTTGATTGAGGCGTTGGCGCAGCTCGCGGGTGCAGGACTGCTCAAGGGCGGCGACCCTTACCTGAAAGGATTGGCCGGCGATTGGATTGGCGTACTCGCGTCGGTAAGAAATTGCCGCTTCACGAGTCCGGTGCGACCCGAAGTCGATGTGGAATTCGTTATCTGCTGTCGCCAGATGGGTCCGGCGGCAGTGCAAGTGACTGCATCGGTCAGCACCGAGGGTATTGCTGCCGGCCAACTCGAAATCATGTTGGCCTATGCATCGAGAGCGCAAATTACCGCGGCGCTGCAACCGATCGCCGTCGCCGCTGAGCCCGAGTGTTAGAAACTCCGAGTTCCGTAGTGCCTGCGCAGTTTATTTAACATCCCATCGATGCCATTCGAATTTAAGCCACGCATAAAATACCGGCGCCGCAACAATACCGGCCGGGCCGAACAGGCGTTCCATCAATATCATAATGACCAGAATTTCGTGCGGCTTGGCATTGATCTGCTGACCGACGAAACGCGCGTTGATGAAATATTCGAGCTTGTGCACAACCACTAGAAATGTGAGTGATGCGGCTGCAACGCCGAACGACAGGCTGAGACTAATGACGGTGATGGCGGTGTTCGAAATCAAATTCCCAACCACCGGTAGTAAGCCAGCGATAAATGTCACAGCGATTAATGTTTTGGTAAACGGCAGCTGCACACCGAATAGCGGCAGCACGAGCAGCAGATAGCTGGCGGTCAACACGGTATTGAGCGCGGAGATGCGGACCTGCGCGGAAATGACACGCCAGAACGCATCTTCGACGGCGTTGAATTGTTCGAGCAGGCGTGTACTGACGGGGCCGAGATTAGCAGAATGGACGGTGGCGCCGATCGCAAACATCGAGCCGAGCAGGATGCCGATCAATGTGAAACCAATATTTTTTAATGCGCCGAGTCCGACGGTGCCGATATCGGCAGCATGGGTGCGTAACAGTGAGCCGGTGTCGGTCAGCAGATCGTCCTGCGCCGGTAACTTGTCGGCGATGATTGCAGGCAGCCACGATCGCGCCGATGCCAGAATGTCGCTCATCTTCACCAGTAGCGCCGGCACATCAAGGCCATTGCGCAACAATAGATGCAGGCCGAAACCACTCAGCACCAGCGCCGCCCCCACCAGCGTGGCAATGAGAACGACGGCGAGCCAGCGCGAGTGGGCGCTGCGTGCACCGCGATAGACGAAATGCCCAGCGAGGCGAATGACCAGCGCGTATACCAGCATCGCCGCGTACATCACGACAATCAGCTTCAAATACAACAGTAAGAAAAACAGCACGGCACCAGCAACGAAGGCTGCGAAGCGCGCGTGACGCGGTTGCGAAAGGATGGCGAGATTCATGGGTGCATACTGTAAAAGATCGGCTAAGGGCTGAATTGTAGGTAATTTTTGTTCCGAGTGCTTTTTGGCTCGAATGGCGAACATTTTTACTGAGCAAATTTGCAGGGTCTCGATGGGATCGTTGGCGTGCGGATCGTTGTTTTCAGCGTACAAACGCTTGAAAATACATCGCGTGCATTGCAGCGCTCGTCGATTCGCAACGCGGTTTCAATCGAATTCATCTCATGTGAAAGATAACCGGAGACTGGCTATGTCAGATCAACAGTCCGAGCAGCCATTGGCCAAGCTTTTAAGCGTGGAGGCTGCGTTAGCCGGAGAGCAATGGTTGGGAGAGCGCATTATCGTGCGCGGTTGGTTGCGTTCGCGGCGCGATTCGAAGGCAGGTATTTCATTCCTGTCGATCAATGACGGCAGTTGCTTTGCATCGATTCAAGCTGTCGTGCCGGCCACACTGAAGAATTACCAAAGCGAAATTCTGCATTTATCGAGTGGCTGCGCAGTTGTTGTGAGCGGTTTGCTGGTGGCATCGCAGGGTCAGGGTCAGGCTTACGAAATTCAGGCTGACCGTGTTGAAGTCGTCGGCTGGGTCGATGATCCTGAAAGTTACCCCATCGCCAAAAAACGGCACACGTTCGAATATTTACGCACCGTTGCGCATTTGCGCCCACGAACCAATACGTTTGGCGCCATCACGCGCGTTCGCACGACGCTGGCGAATTCAATTCATAATTATTTTTTCAGCAATGGTTTCCAATGGATCAATACACCGCTGATCACTGCGAGCGATTGCGAAGGGGCCGGCGAATTATTTCGCGTCAGCACGCTCGATCTGGCCAATCTGCCGCGCAACGAAAAAGGTGCGATCGACTTCGCGCAGGATTTTTTCGGCGCGCAAACATTTCTTACGGTGTCCGGTCAGCTCAATGTCGAAGCGTATTGTCTCGCGATGTCGAAGGTGTATACCTTCGGCCCGACGTTCCGTGCCGAGAATTCAAATACCAGTCGGCATCTCGCCGAATTCTGGATGGTGGAACCGGAAATTGCGTTCGCGGATTTGCATGACGATGCGACGCTCGCCGAGGATTTTCTGAAACATTTATTCCGCACGCTGCTGAATTCATGTGGCGAGGATTTGAAGTTTTTCAACGAATTCGTCGATAAGCAATTGATCGATCGACTCGAGCATGTTGAGGCGCGGCCATTTGAGCGTATCGACTACGGCGATGCGATTCGGATTTTGCAAAATTGCGGCAAAAAATTTCAGTTCCCGGTGCAATGGGGGCTCGATCTGCAATCCGAACACGAACGTTATTTATGCGAAGAGCATGTGAAAGCGCCGGTGATCGTGATGAATTATCCGAAAGACATCAAAGCGTTTTATATGCGTCAGAACGACGACGGCAAAACCGTCGCCGCGATGGATGTGTTGGCGCCTGGCATCGGTGAAATTATTGGTGGCAGTCAACGCGAGGAGCGACTCGATAGGCTCGATGCGCGCATGCAGGAAATGGCGATCGGCGGCGATCTCTGGTGGTATCGCGATCTGCGCCGCTACGGCACGGTGCCACATGCCGGGTTCGGATTGGGTTTCGAACGATTGCTGAATTACGTTACCGGTATGGAAAATATTCGCGATGTGATTCCATTCCCGCGCGTACCGGGCGGCGCGTTGTTTTAACAGCGAGTGCCCTCGCCGAATAGCGCTTCATTGTAAATGAGCGATAAAAGGCTAAACAAATTCACCGAGGCAATGCGCATGTCTATTTGGAAAAATTTAATTTCAATCGATGCGATGAATGCCGGCTTCGAAAAAACGCTGGTGCGGCATCTCGGTATCGAAGTGGTCGAGATTGGCGATGATTATGTGAAAGCGAAAATGCCAGTCGATGAACGCACACATCAGCCGTTTGGTTTATTGCATGGCGGCGCATCGGTGGCGCTTGCGGAAACGATGGGCAGCATGGCCGGACAAATGTGCGTCGAGCCCGGCTACACGATTCTCGGCGTCGAAATTAACGCGAATCATGTGCGCGGCGTGCGGGCCGGTCATGTGTATGCGATGGCAAAGCCGCTGCATCTCGGGCGCACTACGCAGGTATGGGATATCCGTATTCATGACGATAACGATAAATTGGTTTGCATATCGCGATTGACCGTCGCAGTGGCGAAGGTGCCGGCGTGAAAGAATTATTTCAAATCCAATTGAGTAAGGCTGGCCGCAAATCGGCAGCGATTTTGATCACGATTCTCTATGCAACATGCGCTTCGAAAGCATTCGCACTGAGCGGTGAAGAAATGACGAGTTATTGCGCCACGAATGCATGTGGCGGTTATTTCCTCGGTGCATTCGACGGTTTGCGTATCGCGGGTGCGGTCGGTAGCGAAAAGCAGCGCAAGGCGGCAATGGTTTGCGCGCCGAGCGAAGTGACGAATGAGCAAATTGTCGACGTCGCGCTCGCCTATCTTGAGCGGCATCGCGAGTTGGGGCATTTGTCTGCCGCCAATCTCGCGCTGCGTGCGTGGCGCGAGCAATGGCCGTGCGGCAGGGATTAAAACGAGTTCCCTCTAACGCTCAAGCTCAGCGGCGAAATTAACGGTCGAGTTCGGCAAAGAATTTACGGCGGCCGTGAATCATTTCGCGATACGTTTGAATCAGCGACAAATCGACAGGATCGCCCGAGCCTTTGAGCTTATCCATTTTACTTTCCAGATCGATGATTTCTTCGAGCAGGTGCTGTTTAACGGCCTGTACGTTTTCCAGCCGTGGCGAGGCATGCGTAGCGCGGCGATCGTGCGGGCGTTGCAGGTTCAGCGGGTCGAGCGATTGTTTTTTCATGAGCGAGACTCCTTCCCTGCTGGTTCGAGGCTCAATAATAACCAATATCGGTAGTGGCCGGGTTACGCATTAGTAATCGCATCGACGACATGGCGCGATTTGCATTTTGCGACGTATCGCGTCGGGCTTTACCATAGGGTGCTATGAATTCTCCCGCCGCTCTTCTCGACTGGAACAACATCGACACCGTATTGCTCGACATGGACGGTACGTTGCTCGATTTGTATTTCGATAATCACTTCTGGCTCGAACATCTGCCGGTGCGCTACGCCGAGCGCAATGGCATCAGCCCCGAGCGTGCCAAGGCACGGCTGGTCGATGCATTCGCGGCCCAGCGTGGTTCGCTGAATTGGTATTGCGTCGATTATTGGTCCGAGCAGTTGCAGCTCGATATCGGCGAACTCAAGCATGAGATTCAGCATCTGATCGCGATCCGGCCGCATGTGGAAGAATTTTTACGGCGCTTGCACAACAGCCCGCGTCAGGTCTGGCTGGTGACGAACGCGCATCGGAAAAGTCTCGATCTGAAATTGCATGCGACGGGCATCGGCGCATGGTTTGACCGCGTGATTTGCTCGCACGATCTACAACTCCCGAAGGAGCAACCTTCGTTCTGGCGGCTCTTTCACAGCACGCATCCGTTCGATCCAGAGCGGACGTTGTTCATCGACGACACCAGCGCGGTGCTGCAGGCGGCGAAGAACTTCGGTGTGCGTTATCTGCTGACGCTATTGCAGCCCGACAGTAAACAGACGAAGCGCGCCACCACCGACTTTCCCGCCATTCTGCATTTCGACGAGATCATGCCCTCGCCATGAGCAGCGTCGGCGAACATGCGCACGAGCCGGTGCGGCTCGATAAATGGTTGTGGGCAGCACGTTTTTTCAAGACGCGCGGGCTGGCTAAACAAGCGGTCGAAACCGGCAAGGTGCGTTACAACGGCCAGCGCTGCAAAGTGAGTCGGGAAGTTGAGGTCGGCGCGCGGTTGACCATTCCGCAGGGTTGGGACGACATCGAAATCGATGTACTCGGGGTATCCGCCGCACGCGGTCCCGCTCCCGAAGCTCGCAAGCTGTACGCAGAGACCGAAGCCAGCCGCAGCGCGCGCGAAAAAGCCGCCGCCGAGCGTCACGCGCTATCGGCAAGCATGCCGCAGACGCTGGATCGGCCGAACAAAAAGCAGCGCCGGCAGCTGGATCAATTGAAACGAGAACTATTTGAGTGAGAGATCGAGTGACAGACCAGGTTTCACCGATAGAGACATCGCAGGCAGATCAACTGCTGCGCTTTATTTTCGAGGGCACCGATGTGCGCGGCGAATGGGTGCAGCTCGATCGCACTTATAAGGATGCACTGGTTAACCACCATTACCCGCCGGCGGTGCGCGAATTGATGGGCGAGTTTCTCGCGGCCGCAGCGCTGCTGGGTGCGACATTGAAATTCGATGGTTCGCTGGTGCTGCAGGCGCGCAGCGAGGCCGGCCAGATTCCGTTGATTATGGCCGAATCGACGTCGGCGCTGACTGTGCGCGCGATTGTGCGCGGAGCCGAGGAGGCGACCGGCGCCGATTTTGAATCGCTGCTTGGCAAGGGGTTGCTGTCGATTACGATCGACCCGACCCAGGGCAAGCGTTATCAAGGCATCGTGGCGCTCGAAGCGCCAAGTCTGGCAGCGTGTCTGGAGGCATACTTTCAGCAGAGCGAGCAGCTGCCGACGCGCATCTGGCTGTATGCGGATTCGCAACGCGCCGGCGGTTTGTTCCTGCAAGAGTTGCCCAGCCAGCGCCCGGCCGAGGAGCGTGCAGAGCAGTGGCAGCATTTATGCGCGCTTGCCAACACCGTTCAACCGCAGGAGTTGCTGCAACTTTCGGGCGACGAGCTGTTGTATCGATTATTCCATCAGGACCAGTTGCGATTGCTGCGCCGCGACGAGGTGGGATTTCGTTGCAGTTGTTCGCAGGAGCGGACCGGCGCGATGTTATTCAGCCTCGGCCGGGCGGAGCTGGACGACATCATCCGCGAGCAGGGAACGATCGAGGTCAACTGCGAGTTCTGCAATCAGCTTTACGTTTTTAATGGCGACGATATCGCGGCCTTATTCGCGGACAGCACCCCTTCAACCCGACACTAATTCCAATTCGCCGCGCGCGCGGGTTTTTTGCCATAATGCCGGCCCCCCGACGACGCCTCCAGGTTGGATTAGCGACAAAAAACCTGGCGATAAAAAAATACGGCGCGCGGAAGGAGCGGCTTTTGGTGCGGAACAGAGGAGAAATCTCAGAATGAGTGCAGCAGTTACCGTTTATAACGACCTGTCCCCGGCGCAGCTGGTCGAGCAGGCAATCGCACGCGGCGAGGGCCATCTGGCCGACACCGGCGCGTTCGTGGTGGCCACCGGCAAACGTACCGGACGTTCGCCAAAAGACCGGTTCATCGTCAAAGAGCCGAACACTGCGGATACCGTTGACTGGGGTGCGGTCAATCAACCGTTCGAGCCGGCCAAGTTCGATCTGCTGTGGCAGCGTGTCGAAGCCTTCCTCGACGCTAAAGAGCACTTCGTCTGCCGCGTGCACGTCGGCGCGCACGACGAGCATTACCTGCCGGTGGTTGCGCGCACCGAAACGGCGTGGCAAAACCTGTTCGCCCGCAATATGTTCATCCGCCCCGAGCAATACAACCCGCGCAATAAAGACGAGTGGACCATCCTCAATGTTCCCGGCTTTATCTGTGATCCCGCCCGTGACGGCACTCATTCCGACGGCGTAGTCATCACTCACTTCGGCGAGCGCAAAGTGCTGTTGGCTGGCATGCGCTACGCCGGCGAGATGAAAAAATCGATGTTTGCGGTGCAGAACTTCCTGCTGCCGGCGAAAGACGTGATGCCGATGCATTGCTCGGCCAATGTCGGCGATGCGGGCGATACCTGTCTGTTCTTCGGTCTGTCCGGCACCGGCAAAACCACGCTGTCGGCCGATCCCAACCGCTACCTGATCGGCGACGACGAACACGGCTGGGCGAAAGGCTCGGTGTTCAACATCGAAGGCGGTTGCTACGCGAAAACGATCAATCTGTCGCAACAGAACGAGCCGATCATTTGGGATGCGATCAGCTTTGGGTCGATCGTCGAGAATGTCGTGATCGATCCCGAAACGCGTCACGCCGATTACGACGACACCAGCCTCAGCGAAAACGGCCGCTGCTGTTATCCGCTCGAACATGTGCCGAAGCGCGTCATCAAGAATGCCGCCGGTGAGCCGAAAGTCGTGATTTTCCTGACCTGCGACGTATCGGGTGTATTGCCGCCGGTGTCGTTGCTGTCGAAAGAAGCGGCAGCGTTCCATTTTCTCAGCGGCTATACCGCGCGCGTCGGTTCGACCGAAGTCGGTGCCCCGGCGGGCATTCAGCCGACATTCTCGACCTGCTTCGGTGCGCCATTCATGCCGCGTCCGGCGCGCGAGTATGCAGAGCTGCTGATCAAACGTATCGAGGAATTCGGTTCGCATGTGTATTTGGTCAACACCGGCTGGACTGGCGGCTCGGGTGCACCGGGTGGCACCGGCATGCGCTTCCCGATCCCCGTTACGCGCGCGATCGTCGCTGCTTGCCAGAGCGGCGCATTGTTCGAAGTCGAGAAAGAACATCTCGATATTTTGAACGTCGATATTCCGACCTCGGTTCCCGGCGTCGATGCGCGTTTTTTGAATCCGCGTAAATCGTGGTCCGATGTCAATGCTTACGATGCGGAAGCGCGCAAGCTGGCAGCCATGTTCCAAGAGAACATCAAGAAATTTAATCCCTCCGCTGCAATCGTCGATGCAGGCCCGAAAGCCTGAGTCGATGCGATTGCGAAAAAGCCGCCCACAAGGCGGCTTTTTTATTTCTTGTTTTTACGTGTGGAGGAATGGCCTTATGCATTCGCAGACACGTGGCAAGTACCTCCCTGTAACTCGTCAGCGACATCCTTGTGCCCAAAGCATCGCTTCGCTCAGGGGCAGGCTCTCGCTGACGGTCTGCAACTGCATAGAGGCACTCCGCGTTCAAATTACGAGCAAGATTCACTAACAAAAACATTACGCAATAACAATCTCCCGCCTGCGGTGTGAATCTCCGATAATGCACCGCGAAATTTTTTCTTCTGGATGAACCATGCTGTCGATCACTCAACGTATTGCCGATGAATTAACCGTTAACGCTCAACAAATCGCCGCCGCGATCGAATTGCTCGACGAGGGCGCAACGGTGCCGTTTATTTCGCGTTATCGCAAAGAGGTAACCGGCGGTCTCGACGATACGCAACTGCGCACACTCGAAGAGCGCTTGCGCTATTTGCGCGAAATGGAAGAGCGACGCGCGGCCATTCTTGCGAGCATTCAGGAGCAGGGCAAATTGACGCCCGAACTCGAAGCGGAAATTAACGGCGCCGAT
>CAMLJR010000029.1 GCA_946480345.1 uncultured Spongiibacteraceae bacterium | reverse complement strand
CACGAAAAACACGCCGCCGCTATCGGGCACCGACGTCGCCAATGCTTCGATCTCGGCGGAACTGTTGATGATGCCAAGCCCATCGCGCAGCCATTGCACCACGGCACCCGCGATAAACACGCTGCCTTCCATTGCATAACACGGGGTATCGTCGATTTGTGCGGCACTGGTGCTGAGCAAGCCGTGCTGCGATGAACAAACCTCGCTGCCCGTTTGCATCAGCATGAAACAGCCGGTGCCATAGGTATTTTTTACCATGCCGTTGCGGTGACACGCCTGACCGAACAACGCCGCCTGCTGATCGCCGGCAATTCCCGCGATCGAAATTTCATCGCCAAATAAATCCGGACGGGTGACACCGAAAAGATGACTCGATGGATACACCTGCGGCAATAGTTTTCGCGGTATATCGAGCAACCCCAGCAACTCATCATCCCAGCAATTTTTGTGAATGTTGAATAACAATGTGCGCGATGCATTGGTCACATCCGTCGCGTGAACGGCGCCACCCGTCAATTGCCACAACAGCCAGCTGTCGATAGTGCCAAAAAGAATTTCACCGCGTTCCGCACGTTCGCGCGAGTGAGGAATTCGATCGAGTAGCCAGGCGATTTTCGTAGCGGAAAAATACGGATCGATTAACAAGCCTGTGCGTCGACGAAACAACGCTTCGTGGCCGAGTTGCTTTAGTTGTTCGCACTTATCGGCAGTGCGGCGATCCTGCCACACGATGGCATTGGCTAACGGCTTGCCTGTCGCCCTTTCCCACAACATCGTGGTTTCACGCTGGTTGGTAATTCCAATCGCCGCAACATCGCGAGCACTTAAATTTGCTTCACGTAAAACCTGTTGCGCAACGGCGAGCTGCGATTGCCAGATAGCCATTGGGTCGTGTTCGACCCAGCCCGGTTGCGGATAAATCTGCGGGTATTCTTGTTGCGCGGCGCGATGAATATTGCCATCGCTATCGAACAGAATTGCGCGCGAACTGGTGGTGCCTTGATCGAAAGCCAGCAGATAGCGCATTGCTTTATTCCTCGGGCGTCGCCTGATTGGCGAAAATTATTTTTATATTGCGTATTCCCAACTGACCGAGAGACGCATCGCCGCATGAATCAATCCGACGAGCGAATACGTCTGCGGAAAATTACCCCATAGCTCGCCGGTTTGCGGATCGACATCTTCTGACAGTAAACCCAGCGCGGTGCGGCGCTGCAACATATTTTCAAACAGCTCGCGTGCTTCGTCGCGCCGGCCTATTGTCGCAAGCGCTTCGATATACCAGAACGTGCAAATCGAAAAGCTCGTTTCCGGAGCGCCGAAATCGTCGGGGGCGATATAGCGGAACATATAATTTCCGCGTTTTAAATCGCGTCCTATCGCATCGACTGTCGCGACATAGCGCGGATCGGTGCCGCGCACGAACCCCACATCGGCCAGCAACAACAAACTTGCGTCGAGATGATCGCTGCCGAAACCGGCGACGAAATGACCGCGCTCCTTATCGAAACCTTTTTCCCAAATCAGCGCATGAATGCGATCGGCCTCGCGCCGCCAATAATGTTCGCGATCAGGCAGACTTAAATGCGTGGCGATTCTGGCGAGACGATCGCACGCAGCCCAACACATCACCACCGAATACGTGTGCACCAATGCGCGTCCGCGAAACTCCCAGAGCCCCGCATCTTCAGTATGTGCCAATTTCGCTGCGCTCTTTCCGAGCTTTTCAAGCAACTGAAAAACCTCTACACCGCGCGCTTCGATACGCCGATCGAAAAACAATTGCGCGGTCGCCAGCACGACACTGCCGTACACATCGTTCTGCCGCTGCCGCCACGCATCGTTGCCGACGCGCACCGGGCCCATGCCGCGATAACCGAGCAGCGATTCGGCAAAACTTTCGTGCAGCTCGCGCTCGTATTTAATGCCAAACACCGGGCCGAGATCATCATCGCCGACAGCGATATTGAAAATGTAACGCAGATATTCTTCCATGCTGCGCGTGGCGCCGAGTCTATTAAAAGCACGCACGACAAATGCCGCATCGCGAAGCCAGCAAAATCGATAATCCCAGTTACGTGAGCTATTCGCCGACTCTGGAATGGATGTTGTAACTGCGGCGATAATGCCGCCGGTTGCTTCGGATTGACATAATTTCAGCGTTATCGACGCGCGAATTACCGCATCCTGCCACTCGAAGGGAATCGATAAATAGCGCACCCATTCCCACCAATAATTACGCGTGCGCGCTAACGTATCGCGCACAAAATCGGGAATATTCGCGGTGAAGGATTCCTCCTCACCCAACACAAAATGCAATGGCTTCTCGACAACAAACGGCAGCGAATGTTCGATTTGCGTCACCGGTAAATCGCTCGTCATTCGCAACGCCAATTTATCGGAAGAAAATCCCACGTGATTACTTTCGTAATTATATTTTGGACATGCGGCACCGTAATCGAATAAAGGTTCGAAGCGCATGGTGACGCGGGGAATTCCGCTTAGCGGAACCACTTGCCGCACCAACAACCACGGATGACAAATGCGATCGTGTTCCTTATAGCGTGGCGAGAAATCGGTAATTTCGATAGCACCGCCGTTATTGTCAAACAGACGAGTGACCAGCACGGGCGTGTTTTGCAGATAAAACTGTTCCGCGTGCGAAAAATTTTCCAGCTCGAATGACCACATCCCACCGCCCTGCTTCGGCGATAACAAACTGCAGAACACGGGGTCGCCGTCGAAATCGGGAAAACAACTCCACACCATGCTGCCGTAACGATCGATCAATGCCGCTGCTGTGCAATTGCCGATCATGCCCAGCTCAAGATCTCCCTGCTGCGCGTTATTCATTGGTTATCTCCTTTTCGCGGGTAGCTTCGTCAAACCTACGCAACGCCGCAGCTTCACGGCTTGAAAGATTTACAGCGTGGGACTCGAAATTTGTACGAATGTCCCGGGCCATAACTGAATTCCGCCATTGCATGATCTTCGATATTTCTGCATGCAAATTGCATTCACCAACGCCGTTGTTGGCTAAGTCACGCAGGTAACCGTATGGAAATCGAAAATATCTTTAAACAAACCGACTATCCGCTGATCGCATTGGCAATCGCGGCAATCGTCGCGCTTGTGCTCGGATTTGTAGTGCAAGCTATGGGCCGGCGCATCCTGCTGCGCATCACTAAACGGTTTTCCATAATGGACGCGCTCGTGCGCAGCACGATTGGCCCAATGCAGTTGATAATGCCGCTGATTTTTTTGCAGTTTGTATGGCTAGCAACACCGAATGACTGGGAATTTATGCCCCGCGTCCGCCACATGACCGGGCTGGTATTCATTGCTGCAATTTCCTGGCTGGTCATTCGCTGCATCGGCGGCGTCACCGATACCATCGTCTCGTTGCGACCATTAACCATCGAAGATAATTTGCACGCGCGCCGTATCCAGACACAGGCCCGCGTCATCGCGCGCAGTCTCATGGTAATCGTCATGCTGGTTGGCGGCGCGCTGATGCTGATGACGTTTCCGGCGATTCGCGCGGTCGGCGCCAGCCTGCTGGCTTCCGCAGGGTTAGTGGGAATTATTGCTGGTGTCGCGGCGCGTCCGGTCTTGAGCAACATGATCGCGGGTTTGCAACTGGCGCTGAGCCAACCATTACGGCTCGACGATGTCGTCGTCGTTGAGGGCGAGTGGGGACGCATCGAGGACATCACCGGCACTTACATCGTCATCGCGTTATGGGATCAGCGCCGCCTGATCGTACCGCTGCAATATTTCATCGAGAAACCATTTCAGAATTGGACGCGCAGTACCTCGGAAATTATCGGCACTGTGTTCTGGTGGGTTGATTACGGCATGCCGCTGGCGCCGCTGCGCGAAGAGCTTAATCGCTTATGCAACGAGGCGCCGGAGTGGGATAAACGCATCAGCCTGATACAGGTTACCGACACAACCGAACGCACCATGCAATTGCGGGCATTAGTGACTTCGCAAGACTCGGGAAAGAATTTCGACTTACGCTGCAAGGTGCGGGAGGGCTTGATTTCATTCATGCAGAAAAACTATCCCGACTACCTGCCGCGCGACCGCAATGAAATCAGCAATATTGAAAAATTGTTGCCGGCCGAAACCGCTAACGGCGATGCAAACGTGAACATTACTAATAAGTAATTCGGCATAAGGTTTGCGCCTATATGCCATGCTTGTATCAGCCTAATCAGAAGTATATAAAACGCCATATGTGCTAGAGCACACTACGATTCGCGCACTTCGCGGTGAGCATTTCTGCCCCCCGATGTGAGCGATTATGTATGGGTTATCTAACCTCGCGCTGAGTATGCTGGTGAGCGACGCGCGTGCGTAATTAAAAATAAAATTGGCGACGTGCCTGGAATATTAATAATTCAAACGATGTAATGCTTTCATCAGCGAAAGACATACGACAATAAAGATAAAAATCACCTATAACTTTTAGTTTGCCGTACACCTTCATTATTAATTCATAACAAAGTGGGAGAACGACAATGCCTTGCACTTCGACAAGAAAAAAATTAGTGCTCGCTGTTAGCTATGGCGTGTTGGCGTTAGCGACGAGCAGCGCCTTTTCAGCCATCGAAGAAGTCACAGTAACCGCCGAAAAACGCGAAGCCTCTCTACAAGTGACACCAATTGCGATTTCTGCTTTCTCAAGCGATACGCTGGAAAAACTGGGTATCGATAATTTCGAAGGCGTTGCGAAAAATTCGCCATCCATTACGTTCACGCCGTACCCGTCATCGACCATGCTGATTCTGTACATGCGCGGGCAAGGCGTAGCCGATGCGGCGCAAATCACCAGTGACAGCTCGGTCGGTATTTACAGCGATGGCTTTTATATCGCCCGTCCGCAAGCTGCTATTTTTGAGCTTGCCGATCTTGAGCGCGTGGAAGTGTTACGCGGTCCGCAAGGCACTCTGTATGGTCGTAATACCACCGGCGGCGCGGTCAACTTGATCAGCGCAAAACCAACCGGCGAATTCGGCTTCAAGCAAGACTTTACTATTGGTACCCGCGCGGAAATTCGCAGCCAGACCTCGCTCAATCTGCCGAAATGGAACGATATTTCGACCAAGCTGACGATTCTTAAAAGTCGCAGAGATGGTTACGTAAAAAACAGTGGCGGTCATGACTACGGCGAATCCGATCAACTCGCAGGTCGGTTCGCCCTGCAGTGGGACATCGCAGACAACTTTACCGCTGATTATTTCGTGGAAATGGGCGAGCTCGACACCACTCCTTCCTACTACCAAAACGAAGACGTTCAGGATGGACGAGACAGCCCCGCGACGCGCACTTATATCGGGCTTGACTTGCCATCGAGCAACGGCAATTTCGAAGGCCACGGCCTGACATTGACATGGGATGTGGCGTCCGACCTGACGATCAAATCGTTAACTGGCTATCGCGAATTAGATACGGACGAGTATCAGAATTATGCAAACTCATTCACGCTAGCTCCGGGTTTTGGGATTGGCACGGAGTCTTACGACCGCGTTCGCGAACATCAGTTTTCGCAGGAGTTCCAGTTCATTGGTAGCCTGATGAATGAACGTATTAAATACGTCGCAGGCTTATATTATTTTGAGGAAGGTGCTTCGCATCTCCAGAACTATCAGATTGATGCGCCGTTCGTTTACTCCGTCACAAAAGATCGCACAGCAACTGTGGATTCAAAATCAATAGCCGCTTACGCACAAGTTACTTGGACACCGCAGATTCTCGATGACAAACTCGATCTTACACTCGGCCTGCGTCAAACCAAGGATAAGCGCTCAGCGACACGTAGTTTATTGAACCTTGGTACAGGTCCGGCGTTAGATCCTATATTCGGGGGGAGCCCAGGCGATATATATGTCATGGGATTCGAAGATAACGCCAAAGCCAGTGACGAGTGGAGCAAGTTCAACCCCAACTTTACTGCTAGTTACACCGTTAACGATGACATGAGCGTGTACGGCAAAGTTAGCACCGGTTATAAAGCGGGCGGTTTTTCTGAGTCGAGTCCGGTCGGCGCTTTCCAAACGGGTTTCGATCCCGAAAAGGTTGTCGCTTACGAGTTGGGTATGAAATCGTATTGGCTTGACCGCCGAGTCCGTCTGAATGTGTCGGCATTCGAAAATAAATTCGACGATATGCAGCTGTTCTTCAACTTCGATGCCGCTGACTCATCGGTTGTACAGGCGCAAAACGCGGGCAAGGCGACTGTTCGCGGTATTGAACTCGATCTGATGGTAATGCCAATTGACGATTTGACGTTGAACATGGAGTACGCGTATCTCGACCCTGAGTTCGATGAGGTAGAAGCACTCCCGGGGACGGTGTTCGATCCGTCAGTCAACGGGTTATCGCCGTATCAGGTGGGCGATAACATTAAAGACATCTTCGTAATGCCATACGCATCCGAAAACAGCGTAACCCTTAACGCTGACTACGTATTCTGGCGCTTCAATACGGGCAATATGTCTGCCAATGTTAACTACCGTTGGAAGTCTGAGTATTTCAATACTGCACCAGCTGGAACGGCTGTTCCTGGTAACGACAACTATAAAGTGCCATCGTATGGCTTGCTCGATGCCCGTCTAACATTGGCGCTCAACAAAACTCAGAATGGGCAGTTCAGATTTAGTGTTTGGGGGAAAAACATCCTAGACAAAGAATATCCACAACAAGTTATCGGCATGGGTGGACCGATTGCGACTCCCACTGCAGCAGCTGGTTACTATGGCCAAACGCGCATTTGGTCAGAGCCGCCAAGCTATGGCATCGATATTCACTACGAATATTGATTCATTTCCAGAAAAGCAAAACGCCTGCGTAACAGCAGGCGTTTTTGTTTGTGGAAAAAACTTAAATATCTCGATTAATCGTTTGCGTCTTCGATTAATTTAACTGCGACAATCTGAACAACCTGCGCATCAATACGAAACCGCACATTGAATTCGCCAATATGCATACCGTAAATGCGTTCGGGTTCATGTTGATAAGCCGGGCGCGGATCAAGCGACAACACCTCCGTAATCATTCGCTTTGTTGCGTCATCGATACTCACGTTCGCCACATCGAGTTGCCACTCGACCGTCAGTCGCTGCGGTGAAGATTGCGCGTATCCCGCTCGTGCATTTACGACGCAATCGGCATAGGGAATATACGGCTTGATGTCGAGTATTGGCGTGTCATCGAGCAGATCGGCTCCACGAATATGCAGATGTACGCCCTGACTCACATCGACCCGCAACAACTCAACAACGGATAAACCAATTGGGTTTGGCCGATGTGTCGAGCGTGTGGCGAACACGCCGATTTTTTCATTGCCGCCGAGACGCGGTGGCCGCACCAGTGGCTTCCATTCGCGCCGCACGGCATGAAATACGAACGTAAGCCATAGATGTGAAAATTGTTCGAGGCCTTGCACAGCATCCGCATTAGCGTAAGGAGGCAACAATTCGATAACTGCGTCGACCGCCGCCAAACCGGGTTGACGGGGAATGCCAAATTTTTCGCGATACGGCGAATGTATCAAGCCAATTGCGGAAAATTGAAAATTGTTTTTACTGAAATCCATCGCGTCACCCGCAAAGAAGCCGGTGCATTGTGCGAGAGTCTCAGGTAACGATCAACTCGTCTTGCAGCCATTGCTGTAAGAGTGCGACGACACACTGAGGTACAGCTTCGTCCGGTAAATAATCAGTCAGCAATTCGCACACTTCGCCGAACGAAGCGCCACCCGCGAACGCATCGAGCGTTATAACCTCATGCGGCAGCGCGGGACGAAATAGCAGCTTTAATTCCTTCCGCCAAATCAACCACGTCTGAGCTGGTTGTGGCAGCGCTTGTTCGGGAGCTCGATCTTCGTTCAATGCCTTCCATAACTCGACGGTATTTTCTTGCAGATCGATGCAGCGCAAAGATGCAGTAAATCGCAGCGTCAACGTGGGCCATTGTTGAGCATTGAGCTGCGCCAAATAGTCATGCGGAATCGGTTTCGCATTGGCAGCATCGAATGCATGGCAGAGCGCCCATTCGAATCGCGCCAATTCGATGAGATCGAGATGTTCGTTATAAGGTGCCGTCGTTTGCAGAAAGTTTTCCAACTCGCCGCCAACATGACGAAACGAAAAATAGCGAGAAGGATGTTTCGCAATGTAGGCATGGATCAACTGCTCGAATTCATCGTCGCCAATGTACTTGCGCAAAACGCGGTAATCGGCCGTCAACGCTTCGACAAAGCGGGCGCGGTACGCATTCACGTAAATATGCAAACGTGTAGCCCGCGAGATATGGCGTGTTTCGACAATGAGATGATCGACGACCGTGCGCGGATCCAGCAGATGCGCCTGCAATTCCCGCTGAATATCATGTAACGATGCCGTCATACGATGTTCTCCACCGTGACTCTGTATGGAGAGTCAGCAGCGGCCAACGTCGTTTCCGCAATCGTTCGAACTATCGACAGCTCTTCGAGTAATTCGTCGAGTGGAGGAATATTATCATCGCGCTCAATCATTGTCGGAATCTGACCGAAAAGCTCGACCGCTCGGCCGTATAAATCCCATACGTTTTTACTGACGGGATGATCGTGCGTATCGATCAGATAATCGCCGCGATCGAGATGGCCCGCCAGATGAAACTGGCGCACACGGCTGCCGGGTATATTCTTCAGATAATCGAGCGGATCAAAATCGTGATTAACCGCGCTGACGTAAACGTTATTGATATCGAGCAATAGCAAACAATCCGCGCGCTCGGAAACTTCACGCACGAATTCCCACTCGCTCATATGCGAAGCGGTGTACGTGATATAGCTTGAGACATTTTCAAGCAGAATTTGTCGCCCAATAAAATCCTGCACGCGACGAATGCGTTCCACCACATGATCGAGGGCCGCTTCGGTATACGGCAGCGGCAACAGATCATGCATGTTCAAACCATCGACGCCAGTCCAGCATAGATGGTCCGAAATCCATGCAGGCTCGATGCGATCGGCCAGCGCTTTTACGCGCTGTAAATAATCGAAATCGAGCGCATCGGCGCTGCCTATCGACAACGCGACTCCGTGCATTGCTACCGGATAAAGTGCGCGCACACGTTCGAGATAATGCAGCGGCTTACCGCCATCAACGAGATAATTTTCCGTCAGAATCTCGAACCAATCGAGCTGCGGTTTTTGTTCGAGAATAGCTTCGTAATGCTGTCGACGCAGGCCGAGGCCGTAGCCTTTTAGCGACGTAGAAGTGGACATGATTATTCCGTGAATGCGTGTGTATTGCCTCTTCCCGCTCGGGAGGAGGCAATCGCAGTTTACTCGACGACTTTTTACTCTACGACCTTGCCGCCCTTCGCATCGCACTCGGCCTTGGTGATCGCTTTAAAACCATGACCTTTACAAACGTTTTGACCTTTACACGCGTTCTCGGCGGTTTTGCAATCCGATTGACCCTTGCATGAGGTAACGCCACCACAATGAACCTTAGCCTCGTCGGCATGAACATGGGTCGCAACGGTAGCAGTACCCGCGAATAGTGCTGCGGTAGCCGCTGCCAACATAATGGCTTTCGAATGATTGAAGTTCATAAGCTATCTCCACAGTGAAAGAATAAGTGAACGTTTACGCAACAGGGCATCCGAACCAAGTTTGCGATGAATTACTCCGACACATCCCGGTGGCGGTACAAACGCTAGAGAAATTTTTTCGCGAGCCAATGATCAACTGAAACAGCGCCGGGACCACGTGCGACGATAAGCAGAAGTGCCGATGCCCACAACAGGTGATCGGGATAATTCGCCGGATAAACAAAAATTTGAATCACGGCGGTCATCGCTAGCAACCCGAGCGCGCTCAACCGCGCTGCCAATCCAACTAACAGCATCACTGCCAACAGATGTTCCTGAATCGTCGCGAGATACGCGGCAAGCTCTGGCGATAACAACGGCACCTGATATTCGTCGCGAAATAAATCGAACGTTGTTTCTGTAATTTTCCAGCCATCAACCTTGGTCTGACCGGACCGCCAGAATACGATTGCAACCGAAACTCGCGCAACGAGCGCTATGGCAGAGTGGGGAATTTTTTCGAGCGTGCGAATTACGTTTTGCACCGTCGTGCGAGGACTCATTGCAATGTCTCCGTGATTACATGACCGCACTGTACGCATCGGCCATCACGACAACATCGCTTAAATCTCACATTTCAGTCACAAACCTAAGTGAGGCGAAATTAATTATCGTTATTTATTTAACCAAACCAGAAGCGTCGCGAGCATCTGCTCGACATTGATCGGCTTGGCGATGAAATCGTTCATGCCGGCGGCGAGGCATTGCTGGCGATGTTCGAGCAGCGTATCCGCCGTCATCGCTAAAATCGGTAACGAAGCGGTCGTCATGCTGCGGATTGCCTGCGTCGTTTGAAAACCATCGAGCCCGGGCATTTGTAAATCCATCAACACAATGTCATAAGCCGGCGCAGCGTCTGTGCGGAAAATCTCGATCGCCTGTTCACCATCGGCGGCCACATCTACCTGTGCGCCGTGATGCATCAAAATACCTTTTGCCACCTCCTGATTCAGCACATTGTCTTCGACCACCAAAATGCGCGCACCAGCGAGTGTTTGCGATGCCATTGATGCAACGCTATTCCGCATCGGAATCATCTTCGCCGAAGCGGGTGGCAGCTGCACAGTAAAATAAAACAGGCTGCCGCGTCCCGGCTTGCTTTCAACGCCAATTTCGCCGCCCATCAGTTCGACCAGCCGTTTGCAGATTGCGAGCCCGAGACCACTGCCGTGATAACGGCGCGTCATTGAAGTGTCAACCTGATGAAAGGCGCGAAACAGCTGCTCGGTCTGATCGGCGCTTAGGCCAAGGCCGGTATCCAGCACCGAAAAACGCACGGCGATGGGATTTTTATTCTCCGAGATGACCTCCGCCGAAATCGACACCTTACCTCGATCGGTAAACTTCACCGCGTTGCTACCGAGGTTCACCAGAATCTGCTGCAACCTCAGCGGATCTCCGCGCAGCGCTACGGCCGCTTGTAAATCGATGTTGAGTTCCAAGCCCTTTTCATGCGCCCGCACCGATAAAATTTTCGCCACGTTTTTAAGCAGATCGCCCAATTGAAAATCGATCTGCTCCAATTCGAGTTTGCGCGCTTCGATTTTCGAGAAATCGAGAATGTCGTTCAGCATGCCAAATAAAAACTGTGCGGCCGCATCGGCTTTCTCGACATAGTCGCGCTGCTGCGATGTCAACGTGGTGGTTTGCAATAAATAACAAAGACCGAGAATCGCATTTAACGGCGTGCGAATTTCGTGGCTCATATTCGCAAGAAAATAACTCTTCGCAAGATTGGCATCTTCCGCTTCGCGCTTAGCCACGACTAATTGTTCAGTCCGCTCGCGAATGCGCTCTTCCAATTGCGAATTAATCAGACCGATCTCACTGCGCGCCTGGCGCAATTCGGCTTCAACTTGCGCGCGTTCCAATGCCATTTGAATGGTTGCATGCAATTCGCGTTCGGAACATGGCTTCATCAAGTAACCATACGGGCGTGTGGCGCGAGCTCGATTCAGTGTTGCCTCTTCCGAATATGCCGTTAGATAAATGATCGGAGTGGGCGATCGCTTGGAAATACGTTCAGCGGTTTCGATACCATCGATATCGCCCTGAATATGAATATCCATCAGCACAATATCCGGGTGGTCGCTATCGACATGCTTCAATGCCTGATCGCCATTAGTCGCGATCATGGGAACCTCGTAGCCGAGCTTAACCAGCCGCTGCTGCAAATTGAGTGCAATGATTCGCTCGTCTTCCACCACCATTACCCTGACTGTCATCGGCTTTACCCCTACCTTCGCTTTTATCGCGCATCGTGGCGTCGAATATCGATTATTGTTTTAAACAGCGAGCGGAAATCTCAACTCGAATCGCGTCGGCGATCGTTGCATCGTGATACTTCCACCCAGTTGCTCGGCCAATAGCTGCACGAGCTGCAGACCCAACGTGCCGGTTTTTCCCCATTCAACGTGGGCAGGCACACCGGCGCCGTTATCGCCGATAGTCAGCGCGACCGTATCCTTATCCAGCGCCAATTCGACCTCAATTTGTCCTTTGCTCTCGGGAAATGCATGTTTCAATGCATTGGTAATTAACTCGTTGACGATGAGCCCGCACGGAATCGCCTGGTTGATCGATAGAAAGACTTCCTCGACATCAAGCTGCAGTTCGATGCGTTCGGGTATCAATCCATAGGAAGCCACCAAATTGGGTATCAGCGATTCGAGAACCCCCGCCAAATCGACGCGCGCAAAATCTTTTGATTGATATAGCGTCTGGTGAATTAGCGCCATCGAGCGAATGCGGTTCTGGCTATCTCGCAGCACGCTTCGGATACTTTCATCCTCGATACGACTCGACTGCAGATCCAGCAAGCTGTCGATAATCTGTAAATTATTTTTAACCCGATGATGAATTTCGCCGAGCAATACATCTTTTTCGCGCAAGGCTGCCTGAATGCGCATTTCTTTTTGCTTACGATCGGAAATATCCACAATGGCAGAGAGCACCATTGGGCCTTCTTCAGTTTCGATGGGATTCAAGCCGATTTCGACGGCAAATTCGCTGCCGTCTTTGCGCATGGCGAATAGATCGCGCCCCGCTCCCATGGGCCGGGCATGTGGGTCAGCAAAAAAACCACCGCGCAAGCGTGGATGTTGTGGTCGAAATCGCTCTGGCACCAAAATTTCGATTGGCTGGCCCAATAATTGGGCGCGCTGATAACCAAACAGCTTTTCGGTTTGTTCGTTAACCATCTCAATGGTGCCCAACGCATTGATCATCACCATCGCGCTGGGCGCCGATTCGACCACGCGTCGAAAACGTTCCTCCAATTGACGACGCGACGAAAGATCTCGCGTCACTTGGCCAAAGCCACGCAATGCGCCGTTATCGTCCTTCAACGGCGTCAGCACTACATTCGCCAGAAACCGCGATCCATCCCGGCGAAGTCGCCAGCCTTCCACCTCGCAATGCCCGCGAGCGCGCGCAATAGCCAATTCATTTTCCGGGAGACCAGCCACGCGATCTTCATCGATATAAAACAATGAAAAATGACGACCCATGACTTCGTCGGCGGTATAACCCTTGATGCGCTCGGCACCCTCGTTCCACGTTGAAATGCAACCTTCAAGATCGAGCATGAAAATCGCATAGTCCTGCACGGCAGAAACCAGCAGCCGAAAATTTTCTTCGCTGTCCCGCAGAGCAGTTTCAATATTCTGTTGTTTAACGTGATTCGCAGAGCTGCCTTCGATGGTCATATCCCCTCCCTGAGAGGCAGGACTACCAAGCCGAACTAAATGTTATTAGATGTATTTATGAGGGAAGATTATGAACGAAACAATCATCAGCAAGCATTTAATTCCCCGTTTAATTTTGTAATAGTAATCAATGAATCAATAACGTCTGCGTCTATATGCAATTCCTCTTTATTAAGCTAACGAACCGTCTAACAGATGAACTCAGCAGCGCCGTTGTTACGCTGTTGCAGGTAGAATTGACCACGCATTAAGTTCGCTCGCCAAATCCAACATAAAGCTCAAATAAAGGAATTCGCCGTGCCAGCCATCCCTTCACCTTTCGATCCTGTTGTTATCGGCCCGATGACTTTACGTAACCGCTTCGTTAAATCGGGTGCCAACGAAGCAATGACTATCGACGGCGCACCGTCGAAAGCCTTACTGCAACATCATCGCGATCTCGCTGCGGGCGGTGTGGGTATGACAACGGTGGCCTATGGCGCGGTATCGAAAGAAGGCCGCACGCTCGCCAATCAAATTTGGATTCGCCGCGAAATTCTTCCCGGCCTACGTGCGCTCACCGATGCAGTACATGCCGAAGGCGCAAAAATTTCATTTCAAATCACCCACGGCGGTGCATTTGTTACAGCGCTGAAAATCGATCATGCGCTGATGAGCTCCTCTTCCGGTTTAAACAAGCCAGGGCTTTTTGTCGGAAATTTTTTCCGCCGCGCAATGACAGAAGACGACATGAATCGCGTCGCCACCGAATTCGTCGAAGCGGCGATCGTTTGCCGCGAAGCGGGATTCGACGCAGTCGAAATTCATATGGGCCATGGTTATTTGCTGAATCAATTTCTGTCGCCGCTCGATAACAAGCGCAAAGACCAATACGGCGGCTCGGCAGAGAATCGCGCGCGCTTTCCGGCGATGGTGTTACGACGAGTGAAAGAAGCTGTAGGCAATGAGTTGGCGGTGTTGGCGAAAATCAATGTCGCCGATGGTGTGCGTGGCGGCGCCACAGTCGAAGATGCGATTGTCACTGCAAAAGCGCTGGAAGCCGCTGGAGCGGACATGTTAGTGCTATCGGGCGGTCGCAATGTCGAATCCACATGGTTCATGTTCGGTAGCCGTATGAATATCGAAGAAATGCGAAAAGTATTGGGCAGCAATTTCATGTCGCTGCTGATGCTTCGCCTGGCATCCTTCGGTGCGCCGAAAATCCAGTTCAAGGAAATGTATTTTCGCGAGTATTCGCGCAAAATTCGCGCGGCAGTGAGAATGCCGCTCGCCTATTTAGGCGGAGTCAAATCGCTCGCGAATGCGGAATTGGCAATGCAGGATGGATTCGAGTGTGTAGTGATGGCGCGAGCGCTAATTCACGACGCAGCACTGATCAATAAATTCAAAAGCGGCGAGCGCACGCAATCGCTGTGTAACAACTGCAATGGTTGTGTGGCCTACATTTATCACCCTGGCGGCACGCGTTGCGTTTTGAATCCACCCAACGATGTGGCGCTCAACCAGCAACACGCCGCTGGATAACTGCTCAGGGACGCTCGTGATGCTGCGGCAAATGATCGGTGATGTCGAACCATTCGGCTTTCGATCCGACAAAAATATGCATCGCTGGCTTGTTCGTAATTTTTGTATCGAGCGTACCCATACGCAGCCTCAGCACATCGGGCATTGCATCGCGCCGCGAAAACAATTGTGATCCGCAGTTCCGACAAAACTGCCTGAATACGCCCGGTGAGGATTGATATTCGCCGAGTGCATCGGTGGCGCCAATCCAACGAAACGCTTTTTTATCGATCGGCGAATTGGTCGCAAACGCCGAACCATTCGCTTTGCGGCAATTCGAGCAGTGGCACATAACGATCGGTCCCAGTTCGCCATCGATTTCATAGTGCAGCGAACCGCATAAACAACTGCCTTTCAACATCACACTATCCTCCCAGTAACCCGCTCTTCGATACCGTTACGAATTCAGTTCGATTGCAAATGTCGAGTACCGGCAGACGTTTGCATTCAATTATCGTG
This sequence comes from uncultured Spongiibacteraceae bacterium, assembly GCA_946480345.1. The sequence continues at coordinate 7,767 of CAMLJR010000029.1, read as the reverse complement.
ATGCGCTCACCATCAATTCACCGACGATATTTTCTGCAGCAACATTTGCCGCTCCATTTCTACGCCGGCACGCAACGCAAACAAGGTAAAAATCGGCAATGTCGGCAGACCCGTATCCATCGGCTTGGCATCGAGACACGCAAGATGGCCGAGCACATTACCCAGACTGTCGCAGATCGGAATACCGAGGTAGCTCTCGTAACCTGCTTCTGCGGAAAACCGCTCGGCCACTGCGCACGGGATCAGCGTGAGTTGATTGTCTCCAATCGTGATATCGCAGGGCGTGCCGGCCAGTTCGTATTCGAGCAATTCGTCGTAGGCGCCATCCTTCCACGCGGCGATCATGCGTACACGAGTGGGCGGCCGATCGACACATTGGGTAATGAACGCATATTGCACGCGCAGCGTTTCCGCGAAATTTTTCACGATGATCTTGAAAAAATCATCGCCGCGCGCGGCAATCAATCCATTCGAAATGCCGTACAGAATTTCTTCGGCACGTTTGCGAGTGCCGATCTCGCTATTCAGGCCGATGACTTTGTACGGCTTTCCGCTCGCGTTATGGACGGCGCGCGCACGAATCAAAAACCAGCGATAACTGCCGTCGCGATGCCGTAAACGGTGATCGCACTCGAGCGCAACGCAATCGCCCCGCAAATGCGCATTGAATTGCTGCAATACGGCAGCGCGATCGTCGGGATGAATGCGATCGTGCCATTCGAGCAGCGTATCGCCAATCGCCTCGTCGGTATAACCGAGCGCTGCTTTCCAGGTCGGCGAATAATGCACGCGGTCCGATTTCAAATCCCATTCCCACAGGCCGTCGTTGGTGCAGCGCAGTGCCAGCGAATAACGCTCCTCGGCTTCGCGTAGCGCCATTTGCGCCCGCTCACGCAATGCACGCTCATTCGCCAACGCAGCATCATCGCGCTGCAACGACGCGACCAGCGCATCGACTGCGCGCTGAATAACGCCGAGCGTGGTACCCATACGCGGAACTTTTGCATTCATTCCATGCGTTAGTGCATACACGTATTCTGCGAATAACCGCAGCGGCCGAACGGCGCACCATTCAATCGCGAACAACGCCGCGATAACGATCAATACAGCAGCGCTGCACCAATACCACCATGGCACGACGACACCGTACATCGGCAACAGGCCGCTCAGCGCCAACAGCGCTGCGGCAAGCAATACGGGAAGAATCATTTTGAGACGAAAGCTCATCGCATCCATCCGAGCGTATTGGTCGAAAGCAAAAAAGTCGATGTTATTTCGCTGGGGCGCGCAGCGGCAGCGTAAATAAAAAACAGGTGCCGCGACCGGGTTCGCTGCTAACGGTGATTTCGCCGCCGTGCAATTCGATCACCCGACGTGCGATGGCGAGACCCAACCCAGCGCCGCCCGAATATTCGCTGCGACTTTTATCGACACGATAAAAGCGCTCGAACACATATGGCAAGTCCTTCTCGGGAATACCGCTGCCGGTATCGCTGATCTGAATCTGAATGCACTCCGCCTGCGGATGCACCGTCAGCTCGACGCGGCCGCCGCTCGCGGTATGACGCAACGCATTCTCGAGCAGGTTTTCCAACACGCGTTCGAGCAGCGCGATATCGCCATTGATGAACGGGGCTGCCTGTGCGATGTGCGCAACTAATTCAATATTCTTTTTTCGAGCAGCGAGTTCGAATTTCTGTACGACATCCTGCGCTAATTCGGCAAATTGAAACGACTCGCAATTTAACCGCGTATCGCCTCCTTCGAGCTTGGTCAATTCGAACAATTCATTGACCAATGCGCTTAGGCGCTCGCTTTGCTTCACCGCAATTTCGACGTAATTATGTCGCTCGCTTTCGGACAGCGTCGCATCTTTCAATAACAGCGTTTCCAGATAACCGCGCAACGCCGCGAGGGGCGTGCGCAAATCGTGCGAAACGCTGGCAATCAATTCGCGACGAGCGGCATCGGTGCTTTGCAGTTCGCGCAACTGCGCATTGATGCGCGCAACCATGGCGTTATACGCCTGGCCGAGACGATCGATTTCATCGCCGGGATTTTGCATCAGCGCGAAATGCGCAATCGGTTCGAGTGGTTTATCGCGCTCGACCGGCTGCATCGCCGCCGCTAGAAGCCGCAACCAGCGCGTCAGAAATAATGTCGTCGCGATACCGGCCGAAATCGCGGCGAGCAAGCCGAGCCCCATGAACCACATGCCCTGACGGCGAATCAGATCGAATTCCATCCGCTGGGCCACCGCGTCGTGCGAGCCGCCGCCAAGCACTACATACAAAAACCCTTTTTCTGAGCGATTGGCATCGATCGGCGCGGCGGAAAATACTTTGTGCCGCATGGCCTGTGCAGGATCGTCGCCGAACAATGGAAACATGGTGTCGCCGTGCACGAATTGCTGGATGGGCTCGACATCAATAGTGCGTTGCGCCGGCATCACACCGCTTGCGGCAGCGACAACATTGCCGCTGCCATCGAGCAGATAAACTTCGATATTCGGATTGATCGCCATGAATTGATCGAACTGGCTCTGCAATGCTTCGGGCATTTGCTCCCAGCCGACATTTTTACTGAGAAAGCGCTGCACCAGCGTGCCGGCCAAATCCTTGTTCAGCGATTGCGTCACGGCAGCTTGATACAGCGAGAAACACCACATCTGAATGCAGAAAAATAACACGCCCATACCGCTGAGAAGCGCCACGATCAGCAGCATTAATCTTCCCTGCAATGTTCTCAGCACGATGTAATCGCACTATCGGAAAATTTATAACCAACGCCCCACACCGTCAGCACATAACGGGGATTGGCGGGATCGGTTTCGATTTTTGCGCGCAGCCGATTCATATGCGAATTGACGGTATGTTCGTAACCGCTGTGGGTGTATCCCCACACTTGATCTAGCAGTTGTGTGCGTGTGTAAACGCGGCCGGGATTTTGCGCGAGATGCAGCAGTAAATCGAATTCCTTCGCGGTTAGATCGATCGTCTCGCCATCCAGCCGAACCGTGCGTCGTTCGACATCGATATGCAGAGCACCGAGATCGATCACCTGCTTCGCTTTGACATCGCGTGCTTCGATGGCATCGACGCGTCGAAAAATCGCCTTTACGCGAGCGGTCAATTCGAGCACCGAGAACGGCTTTGTCAAATAATCATCCGCGCCCATTTCGAGCCCGAGCACTCGATCGAGTTCGGATGATTTCGAAGTCAGCATGAGAATCGGTGTGTAATTCGATTTGGCGCGCAAATGTCGGCAGATTTCCAGCCCGTCGATTCCCGGCAGCATTAAATCGAGAATGATCAGATCGTAATTTTTCGCCTCAGCTTCAGCGAGGCCGATGCGACCATCGTGCGTCAGCTTGACTTGGCAATCGTTGTCTTTCAGATGCATGCCGATCAGTTTGGCGATGTCCTGCTGATCCTCAATAACGAGCACACTGCGCTTATGCATTTCTTTAATGCCCTCGTTTTTCTTTTTTCATTCTTCAATTCATGGCGATTGCGATTTTTAATCGCGGACTCTTTCGATCATTACCTCAAAACCTGCGCGGCGCAAACGTAATTTATCCCCACCTGCGTCCAGATCGATGACCACGTTAGCATCCGCTCCCGATTGATTGGCCTGCCATATTTTTAATATCGGAAACGGCGAACACAGCACAACGTCGTCATCATTCTCATATGCCGCTAACAGTACATCAATCGCGAATTCCAACTTCGCTACATCGGCTAAATACGGCAGCGAAGATGCGGCGGCAAATTCACCGAGAAACCGCGCAAAGTCTTCGCCATAGTTTTCCAGGTTGCTCGACCGCGATGGGTGAGCGTCGATGTACGCATTGGCGCAGTAGTTGAAAAAATCCGCTCCCACCAATCGCTCAACCACTGGATAGCCGGCACGCAATGCTGCGCGCAAATTACCGCGCCAATTATTGCGATGAATGTCGAAACGCCTCTCATCGCTGGCCATCACGTCAGCGATGAACTGGCGTTGCCATTCATACAATGTGGACATGTTGACTCCTGCCCGCGCTGGCTGCGATTTTTTGCGCTGTATCGCTCTCGCCGGTCAGCACCGATAAATCGGGCAACTCGGTGTCCCATTCGATCAGCGTCGGAATTAGCGTCAACGGCCGCGCGAGCCCCAATGCAGTAGCGAATAACTGCCATACCTCATCGGCGACTGGCCGATTGTGCGTATCGATCAACACATTGCCTGCACGGGTAAATCCGGCCAAATGAAATTCGCGGACGGCGCTTAAATTCAACTGACACAGATAATCGAGTGGATCGAATTGCAGGTTGTGCGCGCTGACGAATACATTATTGATATCCAGCAAAATTCCGCAGCCGGTACTGTGCGCGAGGCGATTCAAAAACTCGGGCTCGCTCAACGTCGATTCGGCAAATGAGAGATAACGCGATGGATTTTCAATGAGCAGCGTCCGTCCGATGGTTTCCTGAACGATTTGTACATTACGTTCGACTACCGCAAAAGCTTGCTCGGTATAGGGCAGCGGCAATAAATCGTTCAAATAAATACCATCGATACCTACCCACGCCAGATGATCCGAAACCAGCATGGGTTGATAACGATCGACGAGTATTTTCAACTGCTGCAAATGCGCGCGATCCATCGGCTCATCGCTTCCCAGCGACAAGCCGATGCCGTGCAGACTCAACGAATAATCGGTACGTACCGCTTCGAGTATCGCGCGCGGCTGACCGCCGATACCGCGCGCATCGCGTCCGAAAAAATTCTCGCTGTGGACCTCGATAAAATCTAGTCGAGGCTGCGTTTCGAGAAATGCACGGTAGTGCGCGCTGCGCAGACCGATCCCGTTCACTTTTGCGCGCTCATTTTTTGGAAATCAGCGTACCGCCGACGATTTTTTCGCACGTGCCTTTCGGGACGTAAATCCATGCTTCCTTATTGCTGTCGGTTTTGACCTGACCCGAACACGAATTCGCACTGGTGGCGCAATCGTTTTTACCGGCCTTCACAACGCCGGCACATTTTTCGTTGTCGCCGGCAAATGCTGGCGTGCTAACAACGCCGAGCACGATAGCGCCGGCAAAGGCGGAGAGCAGCAGACGATGGTTTTGGTTCATAACGATGTCCTCGATCCTAGGAGTAAAAATGAACCGGCTGCGACATCGCGACCGGCCCATTCTTTATCCCAGAAATCGATCACATGCGCTTCGCGCAAATGTCACGTGTTTATCACGACAGTCAAACGAAGCGACGAGCCAACCGACTGGAAGGCGCGCGTTTAGATGGGGTAATAATTGAGCGAAGCCGAAGCTAATAAAAATCTTGCGCCGCATCATCGGCAAATTACCGGCGATTATTTGGATGAATTAATCCGAGCGCGCAACGGTTTGCAGGGCATCGCAATGCAGATAACGCGATGAAGCGAGCCAATGTTGGTTGGGATAGTACGAAAAGAGAAACTGGCCGCCTTTCAGAATATCGATCACATTGCGCGCGATACCGGGACGCACCGCCGGGCAGCCCCAACTGCGACCGACTCGACCCTGCTTGCGGGCGAGTTTCGCATCGACATAAGGGGCGCCGTGCATAACGATTGCACGCTCGAGCGCATTATCGTTGATACCCTCTTCAAGTCCGTCCATTCGCAACGAATAGCCATTGCTGCCCTTATAGGTATCAAGCGTGCGGAATAAACCCAGGCTCGATTGCAGACTGCCATTCACGTTAGAAAAATCGCGTGCGTAATTTTCGCCGGAGTTGCGGCCATGCGCGACCAGCTCCTGAAACACAAGTCGCTTGCGCAACACATCGAACACCCACAGACGCGGCTCGGTGGACGGTAGCGAATAATCGATGACAGCGAGATGTTGCGAACGCGACATGCCATGCGCGACCGCGCAGTTCATCGCTGTCACAGCAAGTTCAATGACTCGACGATCGGCGGCCGGCGCGGATTTAGCCAGCGCTGCCGCGAGAGCATGAGAGGGTGTTTCGGCAAAAGCGGAAACGAATGGCGCAAAAGCTAAGATAAAAAAGGACAATAGCCGCTGGCGCATGCTTTGGGGCATGATCGATCTCGACGTCGTGGCTCCTTGCCAATTACTGTGTATAAGCCTGCGACGCCGCAGCGCCAGGTGAAATAATAACCGCTGATGCTGATCCTCGCCAACCCAAAGCCCGAAATTCACGCCGCACATTGCATCAATGTGAGGTCAATAGCATTATCGATGAGACGCATACGCTCTCTCGAATTATCTCGAAATAAGGAAAAACGATGCTGCGAGTTCTGTTGGTTGCGTTGTTCTCAACCATGCTCTGCCTGAATGTGAATGCTGATGACGATAGCGTGAAGCAAGCGTTGCGCGCGCGCATCGAGCAAATGCGTGACAGCGGCGCGCAATCGTTAATGGTTAGCCCGTTCACGGTTTCGGAGGCGGTCGCGCAATTGTATGAACGGCGCAATTTCGCTTTGGTGTGGCGCGATGAAAAACGTGTGGAGCGTTTATTCACCGAATTAGCGAAGCTGGATGTCGATGGCCTTGACCCGCAGGATTATCAGCTCGACGAGTTGCGCAAGCGCTACGCTGCGCGCAAAGCAGACACCATACCGCAGCGCGTCGATTTCGAACTATTGATGAGCAACGCTTATCTGCGCGCGCTGATGCATTTATTTGGCGGCAAAATCGATCAGGCCACATTGCAGCCACGCGTGGGTTTCGCGCTGAACGACATCACCGGCCCCGATTCGTTTGCGGTGGTTAACGACGCACTCGATAACTACACCATCGCCGGTGTATTCGAATTGGCGCGACCACAACATCCCTTGTATGAACGCACGCAATCGGCATTACGCATTCTTCGCGATATCGCCGCCAAAGGCGGTTGGCCAACTATTGAAGGGGATATTGCGTTGAAGCCCGGCATGCAGGACGCGCAAATGCCTGCCTTGCGCAAACGCTTGCAACTTGCCGGCTATCTCGATGCGGCGGCGGCAAACAATCCCAGCGATGTTTATGACGATGTACTGGTTGCCGCAGTCAAGAAATTTCAGCGCGAGCAATATCTCGATAGTGATGGCGCGATCGGCCCAAGCACGCGTAAAGCGCTAAATATCCCGGTGCAAGCACGCATCGATCAGGTTCGTGTCAATCTCGAGCGCGGTCGCTGGTTATTGCGCGATGTGCCGCGCGATTTCGTGTTGGTGGATGTTGCGGGCTACAAAGCGTCGTATTTCAAAAATGGACGCGCAATCTGGAATGCCAATGTTCAAGTCGGGCGACCTTATCGCAGCACGCCGAGCTTTAAATCGAAAATTACCTATATCACCCTTAATCCAACGTGGACGGTACCGCCCACCATCCTCACGAAAGATGTACTGCCGCAAGTAAGACGCGATATCGGTTATCTCGCAAAAAATAATATTCGCGTGCTCGACAACCGCGGTCGCGAACTCGATCCAAATACTATTAACTGGCAGCGCCCGGGAAATATTTTGCTGCGCCAGGATGCGGGCCCGCGCAACTCGCTCGGCCGCGTGGTGATTCGTTTTCCCAACGATCACGCGATCTATATGCACGACACGCCGCACACGGAATTATTCGACGACGACCAGCGCGCGTTCAGCTCGGGCTGCATTCGCGTTGAACGTCCGCGCGAGCTGGTCGAACTGCTGATGAACGATAGTAATAAATGGAACCGCGCAGCGATCGACGCCATGATCGCGAAGGGCGAAACCCGCAATGTCGATCTCGCCAAACCGGT
>CAMLJR010000028.1 GCA_946480345.1 uncultured Spongiibacteraceae bacterium | reverse complement strand
GCTGTCTGTTGGCTGAAACATTTGCGCCCGTACCGTGGAGCAGCATATCGGTGTAAATGAGCAGCGATCCTGCGGGCGCAATTGCCGGGACGGACTCGTAGAAAGTGCCGCCGGACATATCGATCCGATCATTCCAACGATGGCTTCCAGGAACAACGCGGGTGGCGCCGTTCTCTTCGTCAAATGGATCGAGACACCAGATGAACCGCGCTTGGTACGGGTTGACCTGATCACGCGTGTCCCGACTTGCATCGAGATGGATGAACTGCGAGCCACTGCCGGGGTAGGTCACGTTGGAATCGAGGCTGTGAACCAGATAACTTTCGTTGAGCACCGTAGGTCCGAGGATGTGCTTGACCAGCTCAAGCAACACCGGGTGCTCTATGAGTTCCAGAAACACCGGATGCCGGTCCGGAAGGGAATACAGCCGCCGATTCTTGGCATCAGGATCGACGAAGAACTGACTTACCTGACTCAGGTCAATCGCCTCTTCACGGGCAATTTCAGACGCCACCACTCGCCGCGCAAGTTCAACCTTGTCCGGTAAAATCGCACCGGTCAAAATCGCATAGCCGGCGCGTTGCAGGTCAGCCTTTGCCGTTTCCAGATCTGGCGTGGGTTGCGGCAGGGCTTCTTTGAAATCCAATGGCACTACTACTGCCGCCTCCCGTCGCGCGGTCTGATAGTCATCTATCGAGAGCGAATCTCCAACGGACATGTCAATCACCTCTAATTCTTTTGGGTTGGTTTTAGCTCTTAGTGAGAAGATCAACTCGCCTCGAGCAGTTGCTTAATCGTCAATTCGGCATCAGGCAGATGGCTTCTGTTTCTGATAGTCGTACCGCTGCTCACCGAACAAGACGGTGTAGGGATCCCGCATCTGAAGCCGGTGGCTGAATACCGGCATCGCCGTGCCGAACATGTGATAACCGGCGAAGCTGCACAATTCCCGGATGCGTCGGGGAAGCTCGCGCATACGCTCCGGCGTGACCGACAACGTGTGCGCTTCCTCGGGCTTGAGCCACCCGAGCGCAAAGGAGATGGTGATGGCGCGCCGATAAAAATCGGTCGTTTTATTCGCCCCGCCGCCGTGGATCGACTTTCCGGTGTAGAACAGCGCGTCTCCCGCCTTCATCAGCGCTGGAACACTGACGGTCGCGGGGTCGAGCGTGAAGGGATCGATGCTCATGTCCTTATGACTCCCGATGACTACGCGTGTCGCCCCTACTTCCTCGGTGAAATCGGACAGCGCCAGTAAACAATTCACGAGGAGCTGCCGCTCGCCGCCGGCAATCTGGGGCCACGTACCTTCGTCGCGATGCAACACCTGTGCATCCTCGCCGGGACCGATTTCGATCATTTGCGCGGCGTTGAGCTGAATTTCGCCGCACCAGTCCAGGCTTTTTTCAGCCCAGGCGAGGTAGCGTTCGTTCAGAATGGCTTCGACGACGGCATCGCTCTTCTGAACGAGGCCTTCCAACCGTTTTGTCTTCGGAAGAAACGCGCCGTAGGCGTCGCCGTCGTAATCCGTTTTAGGGTTAATCCCGACCAGATGTGGCTCTAGATCGGCAATGATTCGCGCCAGCAGATCGGGCGACAGCACCTGTTGCACGATGACGGCCCCATCGCGATCAACCACTGCCTGAATATCGTCCGCCGTTGCAGTCGGTGGCAATGTCGTGAGCCCCGTGGACACCCCCGCTGCAACCGATCGAGACAGCGTGCTGCGCGCCGCCGATGCATTGCGTTCGGATGAGTTGTTATTCGTATCTGTGTTCATGTATCACCTCGATCTGCGCTGCGTTTAAACCATGCTTACTGCTATTTCTTTAATGATCCGCTCGTCCTCTGACGATATAAGTTGGTCAGAACCTCATCGAGCGAAGTCGGCCGACGGCCAGTGAGTTGCTCAACATCGCCGGTGACGATATCGAAGCCCGACTCCGCGGTTTTGCGCTTGATATCTACGACGAGATCGAGAAAATCCTCGGGAAATCCGGCCGCCTGTAGTTCCTGCCGGAGTCCGGCGAGCGACGTCTTGATGCCCTCTATTGGCGTATCTGTCACTCTCGATATCAGCGCGACCCGGTCAGCGACCGACAGCGCCTCAGGTCCAGTGGCGTTGTAGATTGCTCCCGAATGTCCCGCGCCAACGAGGATTTCTGCCGCCGCCGCAGCCACATCGTCACGGCTCACAAACCCGATCCTGTTCTCGCCCAGTTCCGCTAACCGTCCGACGGACTGCCACAGCAACACTTCCCGAGCGAAGGATTCCATGAAGTAGTTGCATCGAAGGATCGTCCAGGACTTTGCGAATTTAATGAGGCACTGCTCACCCGCCCAACTGCCGGCTCCAAAACTGGGCTCGGACTCATCGCGAGTCCCAACATCGGAAATGAGAACGATGTGACCGACATCGGCCCTCAGCGCTGCGTTTATCGCGTCGACCAGTTGCCGTGCTCGAGCGCCGTACCTGACGTCGAGCGTCGGTATGATCAGCAGGCGATCCAGTCCGAAATAGGCCGCTTGTAATGTCTCCGGATGGTTATAGTCGCCAAACCGCGATTCGTCGGCGTGCTGCACCGTGTGTGGCGAGCGAGAAATTCCCGCAACGGTGTGATCGCCCGGCAATTCTCGCAGCCGCTGTAACACGACCTGGCCGAGATGGCCGCTGGCACCGCTTACGCCAATCCTCACTCCAAGGATTTCCGGAATCGCGGTACGTATGACGCCGACGTGGCAGCGGTTGCTATACCTCCGCCACGTCGTCCATTTGGCCCAACTCGTTGACTCATACACGCCCTCTGCGAAGGGCCTGACTCGGGTTAAGAATTTCCGGCCAGCGCCTTTAGAATCCAATGTTGAATTATTTCAACATTGGATCACGTTAAAACGCCCTTAACTTTTTGTCAAGCGTCTGCCCCGAGGATCGGGGCGTGTAAACAAGGGGCGATTTATGTGACCAGGAAGAAAGGGAGGGGATGAAGTAGGCGGAATTGTTCAGCAACAGTAGATCAGCTCGACCCCAACAGTCTGTTTGGGTCCGCCATCTTTCCATCGATGTCGACCCAGCCGGTGTTGAGCACAGGATGCGAAGCCCATCCAAGTAATCGCTGCACCTGCTCCGGATAACTTTTCACCACTTCAGGAGAAAGGGAGAGGTACATGTTCTCCTCCTGACGAATCAGCGCCGAATCGAGCGCCATGGTGAAGCCGATACGAAACTCGTTTTCGGTCTGATTGGTCCCGCCGCCATGGTAGGTAGTCCCCAAGAACAGCGCGGCCGAGCCTGCTTTCATCTCAGTCGGAATCGCTTCCGACGGGTCGGGTGTACGCTCGTCATTCCATAAATGACTGCCCGGAACCATATGGGTACCGCCGTTCTCGGCGGTGAAATCCGTCAACGCCACCATGATCTGAAGACGTATGTCGCGCTGCCCTTCCGGGTTCCGCCACAGCACTACCAGTTGGTCGCGATGTAGTCCCTGTGCACCTTGGCCGGGCCCGATCTGTATGACTTGGGTAACGCCGATGCGCAGACCCGGATGGATATCGAACGGCTGCTCTATTGACGAAATGGTGTACGGCTTATCGATCAACCGTTCAGCCGCGCCGAGAAACAAGGGATGTGTGGCCACGTTGGCCGCCTTGCGCGATTTGCCGAAGACAGCACCCACGCGCTTGGTCTGAAAGCCTAAAAAAGAATCCTCGGAGTTACCGTAGCTCTCCAGATAAGGGCGCATATCGGCTTTAAAAGCCTCAACATCTTCAGGCGATAAAAAGTCATCGATAATTACGCCCCCATCGCGCTCGATGGCCGTGACAACATCATCGACGGTCGCATTGTCATTATTCAAATGAGCTAAACCGGTCATAAAATGTCCTTACATATCGACTACGAAACTGCGTCGACGATGCTGCCCTCGTCGGAATGCTTGTGGGCGGCTAATGAAGGCGGCTCATAGACGCCAATAAGATGCCCCTCTGGATCTTGAATAAAAGCCGATGTCACACCGTATTCAGCATTGTAAGACGGCGTATCGACAATCACAGCGCCATGCTGTGTCGCGCGCTCGATAAACGATTCCATATCCTCCGTGGCGAAAACATTGATCGTCTCACCAATAGCTGGTGCTGGCTCTCCCAAGTACTTCAAGAGCACGAAAGTGGCTGCGCCCTCGCCACGGAAGTTGAACAAAATTTCGGCGATATCGCGTCCGCCGACTTTGGCGGTGAGCCGCGCTACCTCAGTCAGTCCGCAGACCGACTTGTAAAAAGCCGCGCATTTCTCCAGATCGTTGATCACCAGTGTTGTGCTCGCGAATTGGGCGTAACCCTTCGTCATTGGAAATCCTCTTTAGTATGCAATCACCATTGGGAACGATTGGATTGGCCCCGACCGGGGACGATCCTGAGCGACGGCCGAATCCGGAGACACCGTGTTAATTCGCGCCGACAAGCGATCGGGGCTGTTCAATAGCTCCGAACAGATGCCCTTCCAGATCCCTGAGAAGAGCCGATGCAACGCCATAATCCGCACGATATAAAGGCGCGTCGACAACCTCGGCGCCGTGCTCCACCGCGCGCTCGAAAAACGCCTGGAGATCTTCGGTGGTGAAAAAAATCATCGCCTCGTCAGTGGGAGGCGTGAACGGCGTCGCGTGTTTCAGCAGCATGAAGGTGGCTGGACCTTCACCGCGAAAATTGAACAGGACCTCGGTGATATCGCGCCCACCAAGCTGAGCATTGAGCCGCCCCATCTCAGTCAGTCCGCAGACAGCCTTATAAAAAGTCGCACTCTTCTCGAGATCGTTAACCGCAAGCGCTGCACCTAAGAACTGGGCGTCACCTTTAAACATTGCGAATCCTCTTTACAGGGCATCCAGCTTCAAAATCTGCCCGCCAGCTTGGGTTAACCGCGATACATAGGCGTCGTAATCGAGCAGCTGGTAAGGGAAGTAGAGGCCAGGCGGGGTTGCGGGCCGTCCGTCGAGTCCGATCAACCGCTCAACAACCATGGCGACACCCAATCCTGTCAACTGCAATTGGCCGCCAGGAAAGACGACGGCATGTCTGGTACGAAGTGGCTTGGCCGCATGATCTTCGCCCGCCATTTCGATAATGACTTCTGTCGATAGCGCTCCGCCGCCGCGTCGCGTCGAACTGACACCCACGGCGAGATTCAATTGCACGTGCGATGCACCGGTTTCCTCGGCGAGGCCGACGACATCGACGAGCGACATCGCGAAGCCATCCAACTCGGTCCCATCGACGCTGCGAAAACGGCCAGTGGCCTCGCCAACCGCGTGCCACACGTAGCTGCCATCGTGACGGGTGAGCGTCGGGGGCAAGGTTTTCATTGCCCTGTCGTGGTCAAGTCCCTGCTCCGGACCGCCCGTATCCTGCTCGTCGACCAGCGCACCGATATCGATAACGTCGACCCGGCCGAAATCGTTAGCAATGTGAAGCGCAGGAACAGTCGCGGAGCCGACTAGCCATTCGGTGCCCAGAACAATCGCCGCAGCGCTAGGCTTGTGGACAAAGGCGGCGACTTCGGGACCGATACCATGGAGCGCGGTAGAGATGCCGATATGCGGAACGCCACGGGTTTGAGCGAAGCGCATCACCGCCAGAGAAGGATCAGTGAAAAAAAGAGCGACGGCGCTGATCGGACGGTCGCCCAGCCCTAAATCGGCGGCGGTCATATCGATCGCGACACCTTCCGCATTACCGACTTCGGCGGCAACTTGTCTTGCCTTATCGATGTCGCGGCCGCCAATTAACAGTTTTGCATCAGCATGTGCTTCGCGCAGAGACCGCGCCGCCCAACGACCCACCATTCCGGAGCCGCCAATCAGTAAAATAGGATGGGGTGACATTCGCAAAACTCCTCGTCTAACTTTAAAATGCAAAGAAAGCTACCATTGGTAGGAAGATACTAAGTTACCAATGGTAGCTTTTCAACTGGAACGATGAATTGAACAGCGATTTAACGAAAGCAAATGACACCGGTCGTTCGCGCAGACTCCCGAAGGAAGAACGACGGCAGCATCTTCTGAACACGGCACTTCAGATCATTCGAGACGAGGGAGCGGATCGGCTGACCCTCGGGCACCTCGCCGAATGCGCCGGCGTTTCCAAACCAGTCGCCTACGACCATTTCGGCACGCGGGCCGGACTACTGATAGAACTTTACAAGGTGCGCAATGCGGAGCAGGCGAATGCACTCCGAACAGCATTGACGGCCGCCCGGCAGGACGTGGAAGAAACCGTTGAAATCCTCGCGTCCAACTACATTCATTCTTCGGTCGAAATGTGCGGCGAGTGGCACGCGGTCAGCGCCGCCCTGACCGGCAGCGAGGAAACGGAACTCGTGCATCGCGAGCTGCTAGATGGCTACGTAGAATTATTTACATCCGCGCTGGCAGCACACACCACGTTGCCGGCAAGCGAATTACGCCTGCGCTGTGTCGGCCTTATTGGAGCAGGTGAAGCGGTGATGGCGGCGATGGCGCGCGGCACCTCCAGCGAAGCGGAAGCGGCCAAGGCGCTCACCTCGCTTATATGGGGCATTTTGGGTCTTACGCCGCGACCGAGCTAAATACCCAATACGTCGCGCGCGCGATCAATCTCGTCTGGATCTGTCGTACTGGGCATGAGAATGATCTCGTCTAAGCCCATGCTCCGCGCGCTATCGACTATCTCGCGCAGACCTTTAGCTCCATAATTCGTCGAGGTTTCGGCGGCCATTCGAGCGGCTTCCTCGCCGTAGGATTGCGAGATACTGAAAATACACTTAGCCAATTGCTCCTTGGGATCGGCGCCGAGAGCAAAAAACACACTCGTCGAGAAGTGGGGGTTTTCCTTCCTCCCCGACTCTTTCCATATCTGAGCGACTAGCTCCCGTTGAGAGTTGAGTCCTTCCGCGCTGAAGCTAACGCTGTTGCCTCCATCCATGACTCCCGTAGCCCAGCGAGCTGCGCGCGCGATGGATTTGGGACCCATCACCCCGGCCACCAGCGGTATACCGCCCGACTGCAACGGTTTGGGACCGACCGGATAATGTCCGCCTGGCGGCGGTTCTTGCGCCCAAACTTTACGCATGACGGCTATCTGCTCGTCCATGCGCTGACGCCGTTGCGCGAGATCGCTACCCACCGCCAAGTAATCTTCGTCCTGGCTACCGATGCCGACACCGAGAGTCAGCCGTCCGCCGGACAAAATATCGACGGTGGCAAGCTCTTTGGCGAACAGGACTGCGTTCCTCATCGGCAGCGCAGTGATGGCGGTCCATAACCGCACCCGCTCGGTCATTGCTGCTGCGGCCGCTAGCTGTACCGAAAGAGCCCAACTGTGCGGATTGGCAATGAGATCCGACGTGGCCAATCCGTGCCAGGGGCCCTCGTCGATCTTTCGATACCAGGAAAGCTCTTCATCGCGGCCGTGTGCCAGAAAGCTTGGTAGCCCCATCGAAATGTTCATTTGGCGACATCTCCTCTACAAGTGTTTCGAGTTACATCCACCATACACCACGTCACCAACCCCCAGAACAGCGTTGGACTTCACTCGGATTACCCTTGGCGGAGCGCAATCAGCGGATCCAGCCGGCCTCCGGCATGTCCGGAGCCAAAACAGACCTGATACCCCATCAGACTTAGAAGATCGTCCGGCAGGGTTCGTGCAATGTGCTGCGGACAGGCGAGGTATTGGTTTTCTTCCTGTCGGACCCAGCCCACGCAATAGTTGATCGCCTGCGCGCGTCGCGTCTCTTTCGATTGGTTGCTGCCCCCACCATGCCAAAGCTTGCTGGTAAAAATCATCACGGATCCGCGAGCCATCTCCGCCGGCAATGTGTCCTCGATTGTGTACTCTGCGCGAGGAAGAACATGACTGCCGGGAACAACGCGCGTCGCACCGTTTTCTTCGGTGAAATCCGTCAGCGCCCACAACGTGTTGCACGAAACGATGTAATCATCCGGAAAAGGGAACTGCTCGAACGCCAGCTCATCCTGGTGAATGTATTGCGCCGGAGCCCCCGGCTTCAACGAAATCATCTCGGTGGCACTAAGCTGAACTGCCGACGAATGACTAAGAACTTGCTTTACGACGCCGACTACCAGTGGATTCATTACCAGATCGCGACCGGTCGGTGAGTGGGCGATCAAATTGCCCACACGCTGGGTGCCATTGCCGAACCACTCATTCTCGCTGTACGGAGCTGCATCGGTATACGGCTTCATGTCTGCCAGGATTTGATCGATTGCGGCACCCGGAACCAACTGATCGATGATCACATGACCATGCTCGCGAATGACCTCTGTCGCCTCCTCGACGGTAGCAGTACTGGGCAAGTGTTGTAGCTTCATCACGATACTCCTTGGCTCGGTCATGTCGGTGTAAGGCGCGCGCTATGCGCCGCATGTTGAAACTATTCAACATTGACTCAATTTTGAACGACCTCGACTTTCTGTCAAGCTTTTTCGCGCGATCGGAGCGAGGAAAACGGCAGCTGCGAGCACAAAGCCGCACTGAATATCGATTCGCTTTTTGGTCCGATGTGAGGAGAGGTGTTGCGGCGACTCCATCGGAGGTCGTCACTGCCGCGAAGGCGATGATCGAGAGGACTATTTCTGACAGTGACAGGAGCGGCGCGAGGCTGACACTTACTCCAGCGCTGGACGCGATGACCCACCCGATCTCACTTTTCTAAAGCGTTTGCGCATGCTGAGGACTGGAGCCCTCTTATTTGGTCGGGGGTGATGGTTTTCACCATGTTGATTAACGAATTCGCCGCAATCGCTTTCATGAGCGGCATTTTTTCCCGCCATGGCTTTCCATAGCCTACCGACATCGTCGTGCCTTCCATGGCGGCATTAATGAAGAGCGAAACCGCTTCGACTTCATCTGCATTAAGCGATGGATTTAGCTGCTTTACGAAGGATCCAATCAAAGCCAGAACATACCGATATAAAGACTCCATACGCTCCGCGACGAATTCATTGTGGTTACTCATTGCCCAAAGCTCGGTCAGTATATGGGTCGTCCCTTTCGCCTTGGCACCTTCTATCGTTCCTGTGATCACCAGAGTCAGCGCCTCTTCCGCTGGCATTTTGGATTCATACACGCGGGATTTAAGAAGCTCTTCACTTGAACTTAAAATCTCCTCCAGGAGTGCCTGGACAAGCATCTCCTTGCGAGGGAAATGGCGGCTGACGTTTCCTATCTGCAAATGACATTGCTCTGCAATCCGCTTCAACGTGAACGCTGAGTATCCCTCATCGATCAACACCTGAACCGCAGCTTGAAGAATGATGTCGACGGTCTTCGAACCTCGGGAAGATTTCCCAGGGCGCACAACGCCAAGATCCATCGAATATTCATTATCATCGGCCTTCATCATGGTGCTGTCTTAACCTCCGAAGTTCTATCTATCGAGCAGAGCGAGTCGTCTTTAGTGCTGTCGACATTTCGCAGCTCATCAACAATCCGCGCTATTTATTTTTAACCGGTATAAAAACGCAAAACCCCCGATTACGGGGGCGATGGTGAAAATTCTAAGGTAACTCCTAAAACGGAATATCGTCGTCGAAATTATCAAAGTTGGGCGGCGGCTCGTTGCTCGCGGGTGGATTGTTGTTGCTGGCTCCGCTCGATTGACGACGAGGCGCGGGCGCTTCGTAATCACCGCCGCCACTGCCACCTGCTCCGCGGCTGTCGAGCATCTGCATTTCGCTCGCAACAATTTCAGTGGTGTAACGATCCTGGCCGCCCTGATCCTGCCATTTACGGGTACGCAGCGACCCTTCCACGTAGACCTTTGAGCCTTTCTTCAAATATTCGCCCGCAATCTCCGCAAGACGGTTAAAAAACACCACGCGATGCCATTCGGTGCGTTCCTGCGCTTGGCCGGTTTGCTTGTCCTTCCATGACTCTGATGTCGCGACGGTGATATTGGTCACCGCTCCGCCTTGCGGCATGTAGCGCGTCTCGGGATCGTTGCCGAGATTGCCGACGAGAATGACTTTATTGACACCGCGCGCCATAACTTTTCCCCTGATATATACGTGACCGGCCAATGAATGCCGCAAAGCCGTCACTATACCGAATCAATAAGCAGCCGGCAGCATGGATCGCGCGAAAGCAATTGTTGCCCGTATACTTCAGGGTTTTGCGGTACGGATAATGTCATGGAAAAAATCGTCGTTCGCGGTGCACGCACGCACAATCTGAAAAATGTCGATCTGGAAATCCCCCGCGACAAACTGGTAGTCATCACGGGCTTATCGGGCTCCGGTAAGTCCTCGCTCGCGTTCGATACGCTGTATGCCGAAGGACAGCGGCGATATGTGGAATCGTTGTCCACCTATGCGCGGCAATTCTTATCGATGATGGAAAAACCCGACGTCGACCACATCGAAGGTTTATCCCCCGCTATTTCGATCGAACAAAAATCCACATCGCACAACCCGCGCTCGACCGTCGGCACCATCACCGAAATCTACGACTACTTGCGGCTCCTGTTCGCGCGCGCCGGTGAACCCCGCTGCCCTCAGCACGACACACCCCTTGCTGCGCAAACCGTCAGCCAGATGGTCGACAGCGTGCTTGAGCTGCCCGAGGGCGCGCGCATGATGCTGTTAGCGCCGATGATTCGCGAACGCAAAGGCGAGCACCTACACGTGTTCGAGCAACTGCGCAGTCAGGGTTTCGTCCGCGCAAGAATTAACGGCATCGTCACCGAACTCGACGATCTGCCGAAACTCGAAAAAACCAAAAAGCACACCATCGAAGTCGTCGTCGACCGGTTCAAAGTGCGCAGCGATTTGCAGCTACGGCTCGCCGAATCGTTCGAAACCGCGCTCGAACTGAGCGGGGGAATTGCGATTGCTGCGTCCATGGATGACAGCAAGCGCGCCGAAATGGTGTTTTCGTCGCAATTCGCCTGTTCGCAATGTGGCTACAGCATCAGCGAATTAGAACCCCGGCTGTTTTCATTTAATAACCCGGCCGGTGCATGCCCCACGTGCGACGGCCTGGGGGTGAAACAATTTTTCGACGAAGGACGCATCGTGCTGCATCCCGATGCCAGTCTCGCCACCGGCGCTATTCGCGGGTGGGACCGGCGCAGCGTGTATTACTTCCACATGCTGAGTTCACTGGCCGACCACTACGGCTTCGATGTCGACACGCCATTTGAAAAGCTGTCGCGCAAACATCAGAAAGCCGTCCTGCACGGCAGCGGCAATGAAGAAATCTGCTTCAACTACATCAACGACCGCGGCAATGTGTATCAACGCACGCATCGCTTTGAAGGGGTGATTCCCAACTTCGAGCGTCGCTATCGCGAAACAGAATCGCAAATGGTGCGCGATGAACTTTCAAAATATTTGAGCACGCAGAGCTGCCCCGATTGCGCAGGTACACGCTTGCGCGAAGAGGCGCGGCATGTATTTCTGAAAGAGCGCAATTTGCCATCGATAACCCGAATGCCGGTCGGCGAAGGACTCGCGTATTTCGCGGCGCTAAAACTCAAGGGGCGCCAGGGCAAGATTGCCGAAAAAATATTGAAGGAAATTCGAGAGCGGCTGCAGTTCCTGGTCGATGTCGGCCTCAATTACTTAACGCTAGATCGTTCGGCCGAAACGCTATCGGGCGGGGAGGCGCAGCGTATTCGACTCGCCAGCCAGATCGGCGCGGGTTTAGTCGGCGTTATGTACATTCTCGACGAACCGTCGATTGGTTTGCATCAGCGCGATAATGAACGGCTGCTCGGCACGCTCACCCATCTGCGCGATCTGGGTAATACCGTCATCGTTGTTGAACACGATGAGGATGCGATTCGCGCCGCCGATCACATCATCGATATCGGCCCCGGCGCCGGCGTGCACGGCGGTGCGATTGTCGCGCAAGGCACGCTGCGCAATATTCTGAGCAACACCAAATCGCTAACCGGACAATACCTCAGCGGCAAGAAGACGATTGCTATACCGACAAAGCGGACGCCACCCAATCCCGAGCAGATGCTAATTCTTCAAGGCGCTACGGGTAATAACTTGAAATCGGTCACGCTGGAGCTGCCGCTGGGCTTGATGACTTGCGTGACGGGTGTATCGGGCTCGGGGAAATCCACGCTGATCAACAACACGCTGTATCCGATCGCCGCAACCGCACTCAATGGTGCGGAGACTTTACATCCAGCGCCTTACGAGTCGATCGAGGGGCTGGAGCACGTCGATAAGTGCATCGATATCGACCAGAGCCCTATCGGTCGTACACCGCGCTCAAATCCTGCCACCTACACCGGAATCTTCACGCCGATTCGAGAGCTCTTCGCCGGTACTCAGGAAGCACGCTCGCGCGGTTATCAGCCGGGTCGCTTCAGCTTCAACGTAAAAGGCGGACGCTGCGAGGCATGCGAGGGGGATGGCGTTACCAAGGTCGAAATGCACTTCCTGCCGGATGTCTATGTGCCCTGCGATGTGTGTAAGGGCAAGCGCTACAATCGCGAAACCCTTGAAATTAAATACAAGGGCAAAAACATCCATGAAGTATTGGAAATGACGATTGAGGAAGCGGGGGCATTTTTCGAAAACGTTCCCGCAGTCTCCAAGAAGTTGCAAACCTTGATCGATGTCGGGCTCTCCTACATTAAGCTCGGACAGTCGGCAACCACACTGTCCGGCGGCGAAGCCCAGCGGGTGAAGCTATCGCGCGAATTATCGAAGCGCGATACGGGCAAGACGCTATACATTCTTGATGAGCCGACCACGGGCCTGCATTTCCATGACATTCAGCAACTTTTAAACGTGCTGCACCGCTTGCGCGATCACGGCAACACAATTGTCGTGATCGAGCACAACCTGGACGTCATCAAAACCGCCGATTGGCTAATTGATCTAGGACCAGAGGGCGGTGACGGCGGTGGTCAAATTCTTGCGACAGGCACGCCGGAAGCCATCGCTAAAGTTGCGAAATCGCATACTGGACGTTTTCTAAAACCGCTGCTGATCACTTGAGAGTCGATATTTCTTACAGATGCCGGCATAAAAAACTATATCGAACTCCGTAACCAATTGATCTACTTAGGCTTTCAAAGGACGGCCTGCCCTTTGCTTTATAGCGGGACTGCGATCGTGGTTGCGACCATACGCAGGGGTAGAGGAATTGCGCCCGAGCGCAACTTTAAGGATCCATTGGAGCTATAGAGTTATGAAAAAAACTTTCTTGTTGGCTGGACTCACTCTTCTGGCCAGTGCTGCCAACGCGGTACCGATCAGTTTCGATATTCTTGGCAGCTCTCTCTCGGCCAACGGCAGTGGCTTAGCGATTTCGCACTACTCCGACAACGCCGGCAGCTTTTTCCTGGATGATGGCCAAAGCCAGAGCTTCACTTTTGGAAGCGTCTCAGTGTTGGGTAAATCGAAAGGGGAATTAGCACTGAATATTGATTTCGCCGCTCCGCTTAACGACACCGTTACCGGCACGGGCGACTATTCAGTGCTGGGCAGCTTCTTCTATAACAACGGCAAACTCGTTTGG
This sequence comes from uncultured Spongiibacteraceae bacterium, assembly GCA_946480345.1. The sequence continues at coordinate 9,617 of CAMLJR010000028.1, read as the reverse complement.
GATCAACCCATTACGGCTGCATACAACTACCTGGGCAATGTCGGCACGTTCACCATTGTCTTCGACAACATCAAAGAAAGCAGCTGGTTCAGTTTTCCGACGTGGGATCTGACGGGAACCATTACAAACAAAGGCTCCACCGCGACTTCAGTACCGGAGCCGAGCAGCATTGCCCTGCTCGCAGCGGGCCTGCTGGGTATCGCTGCTCTACGCCGCAAAACCAAAGCTAACTAAAAAGAAAGCCCGAGAACGAGCCCGCTTAACGCGGGCTTTTTTATGCCTGCCATTTCGCCCAGTACGTAGAAATAAAAAAGCCCCGCATTGCGGGGCTTCTCTATTCGAACGCTTTATTTATTCGGCACTATCGACCGCGACAGCGTCCACTGGACGATCAACGAGTTCGACATACGCCATAGGTGCGCTATCACCAGCGCGCAACCCGCATTTGAGAATACGGATATAGCCACCGGGACGGGCTTTATAGCGCGGGCCCAACTCGGTAAACAGCTTGCCAACGACCAACTTATCGCGCAAACGATCGAATGCCAGACGACGATTAGCAACGCTATCTTCTTTCGATAACGTAATCAGCGGCTCAGCATAACGACGCAGCTCTTTTGCCTTTGGCAGCGTTGTTTTGATCAACTCGTGCTCCACCAACGACGCCGTCATGTTACGGAACATGGCTTTGCGGTGCGAACTGGTCCGATTAAAGTAGCGACCGCTATTACGATGACGCATGACTCAATTTCCTTTAACTACGATTGCTATCTCAGCAACGATTCAATATGTAAACAGCGACGGATTAAAACGATTTATCGTCGCCTTTGAGGCTTGCCGGCGGCCAGTTATCAAGACGTAAACCCAACGACAATCCGCGCGACGCCAACACATCTTTGATTTCGGTCAGTGATTTCTTACCCAAGTTTGGTGTCTTGAGCAACTCGACCTCGGTGCGCTGTACCAAATCACCGATGTAGTAAATATTTTCCGCTTTCAAACAATTCGCTGAACGAACCGTCAGTTCCAAATCATCGACCGGACGCAACAGAATCGGATCGACCTCGTCGCGGCGCTCTACTGGCTCTGACTGCTTCTCACCTTCCAGATCAACAAATACGGCAAGCTGTTGCTGAAGGATCGTTGCAGCGCGACGGATTGCCTCTTCGGCATCCAACGTTCCATTGGTCTCAAGATCGAGAACCAATTTATCAAGATCAGTACGCTGCTCAACGCGAGCGCTATCAACTACATAAGAAACGCGCACCACCGGGCTGAAGGTTGCATCCAACTGCAAACGGCCTATCGCACGAGTTTCATCTTCGCTGTTAGCCCGAGCGTCGGCCGGCACATAGCCTCTACCGCGCGCTACAGTTAAACGCATATTCAACGTACCGCGGCCATTCAAATGAGCTATTACATGCGACGGGTTCTTAATTTCCACGCCATGATCAACTTGAATATCTGCCGCAGTAACTACGCCAGGCCCCTTCTTCGATAAGGCCAGTACGACTTCGTCCTTACCATGCATAACAATAGAGACGCCTTTAAGATTCAGCAGAATCTCAATGACATCCTCTTGAACGCCTTCTAACGCGCTGTACTCATGCAACACGCCTTCGATTTCTGCACCAACAATCGCGCAACCCGGCATAGACGACAGCAGGATACGGCGCAGCGCATTACCCAATGTATGACCGAAACCGCGCTCAAGTGGCTCTAGGGTAACTTTGGCTCGGGTCGAGCTAATCTCTTCAACTTCGATAACACGAGGTGTTAAGAATTCGTTCACTGCGCTCTGCATAAAGGCACCTGCGGTGATAGCTATCCGTAAATAGGGCTTACTTCGAGTACAACTCGACGATCAAGCTTTCGTTGATATCGGAAGAAAGCTCACCGCGATCTGGATGACTCTTGTAGATGCCTTCCATTTTTCCGGTGTTAACTTCAAGCCACGCGGCTTCACCACGCTGAGCAGCCAACGCGAGCGACTGCTGGATGCGCAACTGGGCTTTTGACTTCTCACGAATGGTAATCACATCGCCCGGTCTAAGCTGCAACGAAGGAATATTTACGGCTTTGCCGTTTAAAAGAATCGCCTTGTGGCTGACGAGTTGGCGAGCTTCAGATCGGGTGGATCCGAAACCCATGCGATAAACCACATTGTCGAGGCGCGACTCAAGCAGGCGCAGCAGGTTTTCGCCCGTAGCACCTTTCTGGCGAGCTGCTTCTTTGTAGTAGCTGCTGAACTGGCGCTCAAGCACGCCATAAATACGACGAACTTTTTGCTTCTCGCGCAACTGGATGCCGTAATCCGACAAGCGGCCACGGCGCGCGCCATGCACGCCCGGTGCGGTTTCGGCTTTGCATTTTGATTCCAGAGGACGAACGCCGCTCTTCAGGAACAGATCAGTCCCTTCGCGACGTGATAATTTGCAAGTTGGGCCGAGATATCTAGCCATGAATAAAATTCCTGTAGCTGCTCGAGATCAAACGCGACGTTTCTTAGGAGGACGGCAACCGTTATGCGGAATGGGTGTCACGTCGGTGATGTTGTTAACCTTGAATCCACAATTATGCAAAGCACGCACAGCAGATTCACGACCAGGGCCAGGACCCTTAACTTCAACATCAAGATTCTTCAAACCAAACTCTTTCGCCGCATTGCCGGCACGCTCTGCAGCAACCTGAGCTGCAAATGGAGTGCTCTTACGCGAACCACGGAAGCCGGAGCCGCCAGATGTTGCCCACGACAGGGCATTACCTTGACGATCAGTAATGGTAACGATGGTATTGTTGAAGGACGCGTGAATATGCGCCATTCCGTCAACAACGGTTTTCTTAACCTTTTTGCGGGGAGCCGCTTTTGAACCTTTGTTCATCTATTCTCTACTCTAATATCAACGCTACAAATGCAATCTCTACGATGTAGCTACACTAAAGCGCTTCGCAACTAATTACTTGCGAATCGGTTTACGCGGTCCCTTACGGGTGCGCGCATTGGTTTTGGTTCTCTGTCCCCGTAACGGCAATCCTCTGCGATGACGCAGACCGCGATAGCAACCGAGGTCAAGCAGGCGCTTGATATTGATCGATACAGAACGACGCAGGTCGCCCTCGACCGTCAACTTGCCAATTTCGCCACGCAACGTGTCCAACTGGTCTTCGGAGAGGCTCGACACCTTTGCGGACTCCGCAATACCGGTTTTTGCGCAGAGCGCTTTCGCCGTAGTGCGACCGATTCCGTAGATATAGGTCAGCGAGATCACCGCGTGTTTGTTATCTGGTATGTTGACACCAGCAATACGAGCCATTCACCTTACTCCAGTACCAATTGCCACGAACGGGTCAACCGAAAGGCGCGGAAGTGTATCCGCGCAGTGGCTAGAAATCAATAAAAAATAATTGCAGATTAACCCTGACGCTGCTTATGGCGCGGCTCGGTTTTGCAAATAACACGTACTGCACCGCGACGACGAACAATCTTGCAATTGCGGCAAATCTTTTTAACAGACGCACGAACTTTCATTGCGATACTCCCATCAACCTCACGCTATCAGCGTGTCAAACCTGAACGGCCATAATTCTTTAAATTGGCCTTTTTCATCAGTGATTCATACTGGTGCGACATCAAATGCGATTGCACCTGCGCCATAAAATCCATAACCACAACTACAACGATCAACAGCGAAGTGCCGCCGAGATAAAACGGAACATTCCACATCACCACTAAAAACTGTGGAAGCAAGCACACTAGCGTTATGTATAACGCGCCAAACATCGTTAGTCGCGTCAGCACACCATCGATATAGCTTGCCGTCTGCTGACCAGGCCGAATACCCGGTAAAAATGCGCCTGACTTTTTCAGATTCTCCGCAACCTCGGCCGGGTTAAACATCAACGCCGTATAGAAGAAGCAAAAGAAAACTATCAGCACTGCAAACAGCAGAATGTTCAGTGGCTGCCCTGGGCCAATCGCCATCGCCACATCTTGTAACCACTCCGCACGATCCGAACCTTGACCGAACCATTGCGCGATCGATGCGGGAAATAACAATATCGAGCTTGCGAAGATCGCAGGAATCACTCCCGACATATTGACCTTCAGCGGCAAATGACTTGCCTGCGCCTGATATACACGGTTACCCCGCTGCTGCTTAGCGTAATTCACTGTAATTCTGCGCTGACCACGCTCAATGAATACGACCAAGAAAATAACTGCCGCCGCGAGCAGTACTACAAACAACAATACCAGCCAGTTCATCTCGCCCTGACGAGCCTGCTCAAGCGATTGCCCTATAGCGCTCGGGAGCCCCGCCACAATACCGGCGAAAATCAGCATGGAAATGCCATTACCCACGCCACGCTCGGTAATTTGCTCGCCTAGCCACATCAGAAACAACGCGCCGGTCACGAGCGATACAACGGCCACAAAATAAAACGCGATGCCGGTCGAGTAGGCCATACCCTGATTAGCAAGTCCGGCCGTCATGCCAGCACCCTGAATCAGGGCGAGCACTACTGTGAGATAACGTGTGTACTGGGTGATCTTCCGACGCCCAGCTTCACCCTCTTTTTTTAGCGCTTCGAGCTGCGGACTAACCGAACTGAGCAGCTGCACAATAATCGACGCTGAAATGTACGGCATGATCCCTAGCGCGAAAATACTCATCCGCTCTAGCGCACCGCCGGAAAACATGTTGAACAGCCCAAGGATGGTCCCCTGGCTCTGATTGAACATACTTGCCAGCTTGGCTGGATCTATACCTGGAACGGGAATGTGCGTTCCGATGCGATAAACAATTAATGCGAGCAGAAGAAAACGAAGGCGAGCCAGAAGCTCGCCCATACCCGCTTGCGACCCCGCAGACTGCATACCGGGTTTCGCCATTATTCCTCGACCTTGCCGCCGGCTTTCTCGATCGCTTCGCGAGCGCCCTTGGTCACAGCCAAACCTTTTAGCGTCAACGCTTTGGTTACTTCTCCGCTCAGGAACACTTTAGCGCGCAGCATATTGTGCGATATCAAATCCGCGCGCTTCAGCGCGTCCAAATCAATAACCGCATCTTCTACCGCATTAAGCTCAGAGGTACGGATCTCTGCCGTGACCCGAGCGATGCGAGAAGAGAAACCGTACTTCGGCAAGCGGATCTGCAGCGGCATCTGACCGCCTTCAAAACCTGGACGAACTTTGCCGGTACCACGCGACTTCTGACCCTTGTGACCACGGCCACCAGTTTTACCCAAGCCGCTGCCGATACCACGACCGAGACGCTTGCCAGCCTTTTTATGGCCAGGGGCGGGACTCAAGCCATTCAAACGCAAATCTGCAGTCATGCCATTACTCCTCGACGCGTACCAGATAATTCACTTTGTTAATCATGCCGCGCACCGACGGAGTATCTTCAACTTCGACTGTGTGACCTATGCGGCGCAAGCCCAGGCCGATGATGCAAGCTTTGTGAGCCTGCAGACGACCGAAGGCGCTGCGCACTTGAGTTACTTTGATTTTGTTGGCCATGACAAATCTATCCAGCTTCAATTAACCGAGGATTTCTTCTACGGTTTTACCGCGTTTAGCAGCAACGGCATCCGGGGAAGTCAGCTCTTTCAATGCATTGAACGTCGCACGAACGACATTCACCGGATTGGTGGAGCCATAGCATTTGGCAAGGACGTTATGAACACCTGCCAACTCGAGCACCGCACGCATCGCTCCACCGGCGATGATTCCGGTACCTTGCGACGCTGGCTGCATATATACATGCGAAGCACCATGGCGAGCCTTGACTGCGTAATGCAGGGTATCGCCCTTGAGGTCGACCTCAATCATGTTGCGACGCGCAGCTTCCATCGCTTTCTGAATGGCGGCGGGAACCTCGCGTGCCTTACCGCGACCGAAACCGACTTTGCCATTACCATCGCCAACCACAGTCAACGCGGTGAACGCAAAAATGCGTCCGCCCTTGACCACTTTAGCGACGCGATTGACCTGCACGAGTTTCTCTTGCAGACCTTCGTTAGCGCCGTCTTTTCCACCTTTCTGTTCGTTAGAAGCCATCGCTTAAACCTTAGAATTCCAAGCCGCCTTCGCGGGCCGCATCAGCCAGAGCCTTAACTCGGCCATGATATTTAAAACCACTGCGATCGAACGCCACTTTGACGACGCCCGCAGCCTTAGCGCGCTCTGCGATCAACTTGCCGACACTTGCGGCAGCTGTTGCGTTACTAGTGCTACCGCTACGTAATGTCGTATCCAGCGTCGACGCACTAGCTAACACTTTGTCGCCTTCCGCAGAAATAACCTGCGCATAAATATGCTGCGAAGTGCGATGGACGCTGAGCCGGCTGACGCACAATTCGCGCATTTTTACCCGGGAGCGACGAGCGCGACGCAATCTTGATTCTGTTTTTGCGTTCATAGTCGTGCCTTACTTCTTCTTGGCTTCTTTACGAAGCACGCGTTCATCAGAATAACGAATACCTTTACCTTTGTAGGGCTCTGGCGGGCGGAATGCTCGAATTTCGGCAGCGGCCTGACCCAACAATTGCTTGTCAGCTGCGCGGAGCAGAATCTCGGTCTGACTCGGGGTTTCCGCGCTGACGCCTTCAGGCAGCTGATAGTCAATCGGATGCGAAAAACCGAGCGTCAAGTTCAGCGACTTGCCGGCAGCTTTCGCGCGATACCCGACGCCGATCAGCTCTAACTTTTTCTCAAAACCCTTTGTGACGCCCTGCACCATATTATTTACTAAGGCACGCGCCGTACCTGCGTGTGCCCACGACCGACCATCCTTCACATTAAAGGTGACCGCGCCATCTTCAATCTGTACTGCGACGGTGTCGTGGATATTGATCGACAGCGAGCCTTTACCACCCTTGACCGATACATTGGTACCGTCGAGCTTGACTTCGACTCCTGCCGGCACAACGACCGGGCTTTTCGCTACTCTGGACATGGTATTTAGCTCGTTGTCTCTCGATTCTTTAGAACACGGTGCAAAGGACTTCGCCGCCGACGCCCGCTTGGCGAGCAGCGCGATCTGTCATAACACCTTGGCTAGTTGAAATAATCGCGATACCGAGACCATTCCGAACCTTCGGCAATTCGCCTTTGCCTTTATAAGCGCGCAAACCTGGTGAGCTAATACGGTCGATCTCAGCGATGACTGGCTTCCCCTGAAAATACTTCAGATCAAGGTGTAACGTCGCTTTGCCGTCGTTGGATTCGACGCGCTGAGCCGCTATGTAGCCCTCTTGCACTAACACGCCGGCAACAGCCTGTTTTAATTTCGACGACGGCATCACTACCGCCGGTTTGCCAGCCATCTGCGCATTGCGAATGCGGGTCAGCATGTCGGCTAACGGATCTTGCATACTCATGAATCTGCTCCTGAAGTCTTTGCGTAGCGCCGCTTACCAGCTGGCCTTAACCAAACCGGGCACATCACCGCGCATGGCGGCTTCGCGCAACTTGATACGCGAAAGGCCAAACTTACGGTAAACACCGCGCGGACGGCCTGTAATTTCGCAGCGATTACGGCCGCGAGACGGGCTCGCATTGCGCGGCTGCTGCTGCAACTTGATCTGCGCAGCCCACTTATCTTCGTCGCTGGTTTTCGGATCTTGAATGAGCGCTTTTAAGACAGCTCGCTTGGCGGCATATTTTGCCGCAGTACGGGCGCGCTTCTTTTCGCGTTCAATCATCGATGTTTTGGCCATGTCCGCTACCTGTGCTATTCGGCTTCAGTTACGTAATTAATTAATTCTTGAACGGGAAGTTGAAAACGCTCAACAACGCGCGTCCTTCATCGTCGTTACGTGCAGTCGTCGTAATCGTGATATCCAAACCACGCAGTGCATCGACCTTGTCGTACTCGATTTCCGGAAAAATAATTTGCTCAGTAACACCCATCGCAAAATTGCCGCGGCCATCAAACGCTTTCGGACTAATGCCACGGAAATCGCGAATACGCGGGATCGCAATAGTAATTAAGCGGTCGAGAAATTCATACATGCGTTCGCGACGCAGCGTTACTTTGCAACCGATCGGCCAGCCTTCGCGAATTTTGAAGCCCGCAACCGATTTACGCGCACGCGTCACTACCACTTTCTGACCACAGATGGCTTCGAGATCTTTGACCGCGTGCTCCATCACTTTCTTATCACCCACAGCCTCGCCCACACCCATGTTCAGCGTGATCTTGGTGATGCGGGGAACCGCCATGATGTTATCGATACCAAGCTGCTCTCTCAGTTTCGCGCGCAACTCGTTGTTGTACAGCTCTTGCAATCTAGCCATTTCTGCTTCCGTCCGCTTACGCGTCGATTACTTCGCCAGTGGATTTGTAAATCCGAACCTTGCGACCGTCTTCCAAAATCTTGAAGCCAACGCGATCAGCCTTGCTCGTTGCACTATTGAAGATGGCAACGTTGGAAACCTGAATCGGCGCTTCCTTCTCTTGAATTCCACCCGCTTCATTGCGCTGGGGATTGGGCTTCTGGTGCTTTTTGTTGATGTTCACACCAGCTACGAGTACGCGACTGTCGTCGAAAACCTTCACGACTTTGCCGCGCTTGCCCTTGTCTTTACCGGTCAGGACGACTACTTCGTCCTCGCGTTTGATCTTGCGCATAACCTTTCCTCTGCTCTCCGCTCTTCTTCGCCGCTGCTTTACAGCACTTCCGGCGCCAGAGAGATAATTTTCATAAAACGCTCACTACGCAGTTCGCGAGTGACCGGTCCGAAAATACGAGTACCGATCGGAGCCAGTTGATTGTTCAAAAGCACAGCTGCGTTATCGTCGAACTTAATCAGCGATCCATCCGCGCGGCGCACGCCCTTCTTGGTGCGCACGACAACGGCATTCATCACTTGGCCTTTTTTGACTTTGCCGCGTGGAATCGCGTCTTTTACTGTCACTTTGATCAAGTCGCCAATACGGGCATAGCGACGATGCGAACCACCGAGCACCTTGATGCACATCACTTGGCGCGCGCCGCTGTTGTCGGCCACTTCCAAATAGGATTCTGTCTGAATCATGTTTTACTCCAAACTCGCACTAGCGCATCAAAAACTTTCGGGTGGCAATTAAACCGCTGCAGCGCGCTCTTCAATTCGCAACAACGCCCAGGTTTTGGTCTTCGACAAAGGGCGCGTTTCATAAACAGTCACGACATCGCCGATATGGCACTCGTTCTTCTCATCGTGAGCATGCAGCTTCGAAGAGCGGGTGAGATATTTGCCATACATCGGGTGCTTTACGCGACGCTCTACCAATACAGTGATGGTTTTATCCATCTTGTCGCTGACCACACGACCAGTTACGGTGCGGCCGCGCGCTTCTACTTGTGCTTCTGCCATGACTATTTGCCCGCCTTCTGTGTGAGCACGGTTTTCATACGCGCGATATCGCGACGCGCCTGTTTCAACAAATGCGTCTGAGTCAATTGGCCGGTGGCCTTTTGCACGCGCAGCTTGAATTGGGCAGCCAAAGCCTTGTGCAGCTCAGCGCTCACTTCGTCCGCAGACTTATCGCGCAATTCTTGAATCTTCATCACATCACCGTCCGCTTAACAAACGTGGTCGGAATAGCAAGCTTTGCAGCTGCAAGCGC
>CAMLJR010000027.1 GCA_946480345.1 uncultured Spongiibacteraceae bacterium | reverse complement strand
CTGCTGTGAAAGCCGAAACGAAAGCAGACGTTAAGATAAGCGAAGAAAAACCCGCGACGATTTCGATCGATGATTTCATGAAAATCGATCTGCGCGTTGCAAAAATCGTCAACGCCGAACACGTCGAAGGCGCGGAGAAATTACTGCGCCTCGAACTCGATCTCGGTGAAGAAAAACGCCAGGTGTTTGCCGGCATTAAATCGGCGTATCAACCCGAGCAGTTGATTGGCCGGCTAACGGTCATGGTGGCGAATCTCGCGCCCCGCAAAATGAAATTCGGCATGTCGGAAGGGATGGTGCTCGCGGCAGGGCCCGGCGGAAAAGAAATCTTCCTGCTGTCGCCGGATAACGGCGCCACGCCCGGAATGAACGTGAAGTAATCCATTGGCTGGAAAAATGGAGTACGAACATTTATGCCAGCCCATATATCGCTACCGCTAATCGCCGCACTGCTGCTCAACAATATCGTTGTTGCGCAGCATATCGGCTTGCGACGCATTAATTCATTGCGCGAAGCCTGCGGCGTTGGCGCGATTACCGGCACTGCATTAATTATCACTACCGCAATTGCATGGCCATTTAACGATTTCGTGCTGCAACCGCTGCAAATTAATTTTCTCTATCCGTTCATTTCACTGATTACGCTGGCGCTGACAACGCAAATAATCGAACAACTCGCTCGTGCGCGACATGCCGGATTTTTTCCTCTCAATGGCAACCATCTGCCGCTCGCGATCACCAACGGCATCATTCTTTGGTTCACTCTGAATAATTCGGCACCAACATTTTTTTCAGCATTCAGTGGCGCACTCTTGGCCAGCCTCGGTGCGGCGCTGTTGTTGATTGCATTTCAGTCACTGCGCGAACGAGCCGCACAGGCGGAAATGCCTGCGGTAATACGCGGCGCGGCAGCCGATATGCTCTGTGCTGGTTTTGTTGTCACCGCGCTGTGCGGCATTGCTGGAATAGTGAAATGAGCATCGTGCTCAATGCGATTATCACGCTGAGCGCATTCGCCGCGGCCGCAGGCAGCGCGTTAATTTTCGCGCATCGAAAATTGCCCACAGCGAGAATCGATCTGATCGAATGCATCGATGCCTTGTTGCCGCAAACGCAATGCGGCGAATGCGGCCACGCCGGATGCCGACCTTACGCCGAAGCGATCGCAAACGGCCAACCGATCAATCGCTGTCCTCCCGGCGGTGAACGCACAATCGCCGCGCTTGCCGATTTAATGAATCTGCCGCTGCTGCCGCTCGATGGCATCAGTAAAGCAGCGACCGTTGCATTCATTCGCGAAGCGGAATGCATCGGCTGCACCAAATGTATTCAGGCTTGCCCGGTCGATGCGATCGTCGGCGCGGCAAAATTAATGCACACCGTAATAACCGACGAGTGCACCGGCTGCGATTTATGTGTCGATCCCTGCCCCGTCGACTGCATCGAAATGCGTCCGCTCATTGAGAATGAAAATCCGTTTTCGCAACGCGAGCGTATCGAAACGCGGGCGCATTATCGCGAGCGCTTTGTTGCTCACAACGCACGCATTGCGCGTGAGACCGAAGAACACCTACTGCGTCGCACACAGCGACAACAGCAAGCGCGCTTGAAAAATAGCGCCGCTGCCGAAATCGCTGCGAAGCCAGAACCCGTCAAAACCAAACAGGATGAAATTCGCGAAGCGATCGCACGCGCCAAAGCAAGAAAATCAACATTGCCGTCGAATCGCGAGCCGTAAGCAGTGGCTGCCGCCGTCGATACCCTAACGAGTACGTCGCAAATCATGCGCACCGTACTGCTAGCGATGTGCCCGGGCCTGGCTGCAACGCTGTGGTTTTTTGGCTTCGCAGCATTGGGCAATATTGTGTGGTCATTGTTGTTTTCAGTCGCATTCGAAGCACTCGCGCTGCGTTGTCGAAAACAACCGTTGCGACCGCAACTACTCGACGGCAGCGTATTGATTACCGGGCTATTGCTTGCGCTGGCTTTACCACCCGGCGCGCCGATTGGGTTGATTGCGCTCGGCGTTGCAATATCCGTATTAATTGCGAAGCACGCTTTCGGCGGATTTGGTCGAAATCTATTTAATCCGGCGATGGCCGGTTATGCAGTGCTGTTGATTTTATTTCCCGCCGCATTTTCGCAGTGGGCATCGCCGGGACAGTTTGACGGCATGACGGGTGCGACAACACTCGATGTTTTCAAACACAACAATTCGCTGCTGGTGGCTGCGCTTTGGCAAAACCATCCAGAACAATTCGGCACCGTCGGCGGTTACGGCTGGGAATGGATTAACGCGGCATTTCTCGCCGGCGGTGCATGGTTGTTGTATCGGAAAATATTTTCATGGCGCATACCCTTATCGCTTCTCGCCACTCTCGGTGTTTGCGCGCTATTTCTTTACGACAACGGCAGCTCCGCATCGAGCGGCTCGCCGCTGTTCCACTGGTTCAGCGGCGCCACGATGATCGGCGCATTTTTCGTCGCAACCGAGCCGGTCACTGCGCCACGCGACAATATCAGCCAGTTACTTTATGGCGCATCTATCGGCGTGCTGATTTTCGCGATTCGATATGCAGGTACTTACGCCGATGGAATTGCATTCGCCGTCTTGATCGCCAATTTATTTTCACCGTTGCTCGATCGCATCTCTCCGCTGATTTCTTCGAAGTTTATGAAATCGGAGCAGCAGAATGACTAATGCTGCACGCGATACTTTATCGCCAGCTGTAATTATTGTTGCAATGGGACTGATGCTGACTGCCGCATTCGTATCGCTGCAACCTCGTATCGAGCAACAACGGCAACACCGCGCCGAGAAAATTTATTTCGACGTACTGTCGCTGCCTGCGGATAGCTCGATCGAGCTCAAGACCATCACTGCGGATGACGAGAAGCTTGGCCGCACGCCCACGTCGATTCACTTGGCGCGGCGCAACGATGGCGCGATAGTCGGCATCGTCTTGTCAGCGGTGGCCGAGGGATATAACGGCCCCATCGATCTGCTGATCGGACTCAATACTGCTGGCAAGATTACCCACGTACGCGCCGTCGCACATCGCGAATCGACGGGTATTGGCGATGCCATCGATATGGACAAGAGTGATTGGATCGAGAATTTTCGCGACAAATCCGCCGACGATATTGAGCGCGTAAAGTTGACGAGCGATGGCGGCGATATCGATCAAATTACCGGCGCGACGGTGACTTCGCGCGCGATGGCTAAAACGGTTCAAACAGCGCTGTTTTACTTCTCGGAACATCGCGAAGAATTATTGCGAGAGCAAGCGCATGAATAACGTATTCGGTTTGACGCCGCTGTTAACTGCAAGCATCACGATCGAAACCGCACTGCTGTTTATTGCGGTGATGCTGTTAACGATGACGATAAGCACAGGATTCGCTTGGCTGCTTCGTAATTACGTCGCTGCACCGGCTCGCATGATCGTCATTACTGCCTTGATAGCGGGCTTAACGGGCTGCAGCAATCTGCTTGCGTACGCTTTTGTCGCCAATCAGGCACAACGGCTCGATTTTTTTCTGCCGCTGCTGGCGAGTAATGTGCTGTTATTTGCGCAACTCGATCGGATATTGAATGCGCAGTTCGATTCATTCTGGATGATGTTGCAAGACAGCGCGAAATTAATGGGTATCACAGCGGCGACGATATTTATCGTTGCGGCGATCGTCCAATTAATTTCTGCGGACAATGCATTGCCGATAATTTTTATCGCAGCAGCCGCGTTGATTGCGCTGCATAATCGTTTTGGAAAGAAAACGCCACCCCCGAACTCAACACCACGCAAACGTGTTCGCGTTACAGGAGCGGTACGCTAGTGGAGTTTTAATAGTTCGTGTAACACGCACCGGCGCGCTGCACTTTGCGATCGGCATCAAAATGAAATGTCTCGGCAACGTTACCGCGATGGCCTCGATAATAAATCGTCACCGTATTAATGCCGATCAATAAATCGAGCATGTTGAAATGCAGGTACGAAATACTCGCCAGCGCTTTTTCCCAGTACGCGCGTACCGCCGGTTTGCCGCGCAAGACGCCGCTCGGTTCGTTCGCGACTTTCACGATAACCGGCGATGTGAACTCAAAATCCTCGGTGTAATGCGCGAGGACGCGGTCTAAATCGCGGGCATTCCATGCAGCAATCCATTCATCGGCGAATTCTCGCGCAAAAGCTGCGTCGATATATTGCATCGCCCCTGTCGGCATCATTCCGCTATTTTGCATTGCTTTTCTTCGCCCTGCGGCGCTCCCTGTCTTCGAGCATTTTCCATGCTTCGTTTAGTTGTGCGTCAGTCATTTGATCCATGACGCGATCGCGCTTTTCCTGCGCAACGCGATCGCCGTTTTGCGCGGCGATATCGAGCCAGTAAAAGGCATGCACATAACTCTTCGGCACACCCTGCCCATTGGCGTATAACGAACCGAGATTATTTTGCGCATCGCTGTTGCCCTGCAGTGCCGCTTTCATGAACCAGTCAGCGCCGGCTTTGTAATCGACAGGTATACCGCGATTCTCGGTATACAGCACGCCGAGGTTGTATTGCGCCATCGCATTGTCCTGCACTGCGGCTTTTTGCAGCCAGTACAGCGCCTGCTTCAGGTCACGCTTCACGCCATTGCCGGTGGTATACATTGCGCCGAGATTGCATTGCGCCGAGGCATACCCCTGCTCCGCAGCTTTGCGAAACCAGACGACCGATTCTTTCGGATTTAAACGCACGCCCTGACCATTGGCGTAGGCATAACCCAAATTGGTTTGCGCCACTGGATTGCCCTGCAGCGCTGCCTTGCGATACCAAGCAGTCGCGATGAACTGATTGCGCTCAACACCGCGCCCATTCGCATAGGCATAACCTAAATCGGTCTGTGCGCCCGCATCGCCGTTCTGGGCAAGTCGACGCAATGTGTTGATGTCGTGCGCCTGCGCCAGCGAGCACACCGCGACAACCATCGAAAAAATACCGATTCGAACAAAACTATTCATGCCGCTGAGTCAGACCGTTAGAGATGGGAGAGAGCCGACGAGCCGTCGGAGTTACTCGGCGACTTTTAACGACAATGTTTCGAGAATTTCATCGATTATCGAATCGTCCATGCCCGCATCGTCCGCATCGCAGCTATAGCTGACCAGCAGCGTGCGTTGATCGCGCTGGACGATCCATTCACGCACCGCATCGCCTTCGTCCTGATATTGAAAACCGAGGCCGGAAAAATCGCCGAGCGTTACCGGCTGTCCGGGTACATCGTCCGGCATCAATTGCCGTGCGAGCGCATTGACCTCCATAGGCGAATCATCTTCATATTCGAGCATCGTGATTTCGAGCGCGCCCACGCCGTCTTCATCGGTGATCACTACGGTTTCATCGTCTTGCTCAGCGGTCCATTCTTCGGGCAGATCGAGCAACCACCAATCGGTTTCGACAGTATGCATTACACATTCTCCTGATACGGCAACATGCGGCTCATCAGCAACGCATCTTCGCGGCCGATCACAGCGGGATAATAATCGCGGCGTTTGCCGTCGACCTCAAAACCAAGCGCGGAATATAACGCGATGGCACCTAAATTACCGACACGCACTTCGAGCAGACAACGCATCGCTTCGCGCAGTTCCAGCTCGCGCAGCCCGTGCAATAACAACTCGCGCGCGAAACCATGACGCTGCCAATGCGGATGCACGACAAGATTCAGCAGCGTCGCCTCATCGATCACATGCGAAAACAGAATGAATCCGATTAATTCGCCGGCACGTTCATGACCCCAGCCAAAATCGCCGATCGCAAAACTATCCTGATACTGGCGCAGGCTCCACGGAAACTCGACCATCGCGATTTCGATCGAGTGCATCGCGTGAGCATCGGCGGGGGTCAATTTGCGCAGCATGATCAGCTCGTTGACAGCGCGCGCACCGCATCCCAAAGCTCGCGCTTGTGTTTGGGTTCACGCAAACACTGCAGCAGGCTGACCGAGCGCAAGCAGTGCAATTGCGGGCGATCTTCCAACACACACCATTCTTGGGCAGTGGCGCCGAGGATCAGCACGCGCTGCACATTGCGCTGTTGCATCTGTTTTTGCAAATACGCATTCAATGCTTCGCGCGCCGCCGTCGCATCTTGCTGCACCGTGGTGCTTTTCAGCATCGGCCATAAAAAAATATCGAGCGAGAACTGCACCGGTCGATGCCGTAACGCGAATAAAAAATTCGTTAATAATTTTTGAAATTCGGTGCGCTCGGCACTGGTTGCAGGCGCATCGTCGATCAGCAAAATATCGCCGTCGACGAACGTCACGCTCAACGCAAATTTCGGTGCTGTCGCCGCATTCGTCGCTGCGGATTTAATCGGCGTCGATGCAGGAAGCGTCGATGCTACGCGCGCTGGTTGAATATCGATATCGCGCGCGATCGGCGTTTGCTTTGGCGAATTCGGTACGCTGGATTGCGGTATCTCGGCAATTACAGCGACCGGTGGAATTTCCTGCGCATCGTTCGACCATTCGCACGCTGCCGATGCTTTCGCGGCCGGCAACACGAAGCGCGGCACATACATCTCAATGCCGAGCGCATCGAGATAATGCGAACGCAGCGGTTCGAGCATCGCAGCTCTGCGGTCGCTCACAATATTAAACGCCTTCTTTTTGCGGATGCGCTTTGATCACGCCGGCAGACAATAAATTCAGCGCTTCCAGATACGCTTTCACCGAGGCGACAACAATATCGGTATCTGCGCCCGAACCGTTCACAATCGCGCCGCCGCGTTCGAGCCGCACGGTGACTTCACCCTGCGAATCGGAACCGCTGGTAATTGCATTCACCGAATACAAACTTAATTGCGCATCGCTATGCGCAAGCTTTTCGATGGCATTGAACGACGCATCGACCGGGCCATCGCCCTGCGCCGACATCGTTTCTTCAACGCCGTCGATCAGCAGCGTCAATAACGCATGCGGACGCTCGCCGGTTTTTGTGTAAGCCTCAAGCGCTTTGAGTTGATATTTACTGTCGATTTCCGGCACGGCGACATCGCTGACCAGCGCCTGCAAGTCCTCGTCGAAAATTTCGTGTTTTTTATCGGCGAGGATTTTGAAACGCGCGAAGGCTTCGTCGAGCGCGGCCTGATCGGCGAGCGTAATGCCGAGATCTTCGAGCCGCGCTTTGAATGCCGCGCGGCCCGATAATTTGCCGAGCACGAGCTTGTTGGTTTTCCAGCCGACATCTTCCGCGCGCATGATTTCGTAGGTTTCGCGATGCTTCAGCACACCATCCTGGTGAATACCGGATTCGTGCGCGAATGCATTCGCACCGACGATCGCTTTGTTCGGTTGCACCGGAAAGCCGGTGATCGACGACACCAGCCGCGACGCCGGCACGATGTGCGAGGTGTCGATGCGGGTTTCGACCGGAAATAAATCGTGACGCGTGCGCACCGCCATCACGATTTCTTCAAGCGATGCATTGCCAGCACGCTCACCGAGGCCGTTGATCGTGCATTCGACCTGACGCGCGCCCTGCAATACCGCGGACAGCGAGTTCGCGACGGCAAGACCGAGATCGTTGTGGCAGTGCACCGAGAAAATCGCTTTATCGGCATTCGGAATGGTTTGCATCAAACGGCCGATATTGGCGCCGTATTGCGCCGGCTCGCCGTAGCCAACCGTGTCCGGCAGATTGATCGTGCTGGCGCCGGCGTCGATAACCGCTTCGATGATGCGGCACAGGAATTCGAACTCGGAGCGCGATGCGTCTTCGCACGAAAACTCGACGTTATCGGTGTAGCGACGCGCGCGCTTAACCGCGAGCACTGCGCATTCGAGCACCTGCTCGGGATGCATGCGCAGCTTGTATTCCATGTGAATCGGCGAGGTCGCGATGAAGGTGTGAATACGCGCGGATTTCGCAGGCTTCAGCGCCTCCGCCGCGCGATCGATATCTTTGTCGCCGGCACGCGCGAGGCTGCATACCGTGCTGTCCTTGATCGCTTCCGCCACCGCTTTAACGGCTTCGAAATCGCCGGGGCTGGCGATCGCGAAACCGGCTTCGATGACATCGACGCGCAACTTTTCGAGCATTTTCGCGATGCGGACTTTTTCGTCTTTCGTCATCGATGCGCCGGGGCTCTGCTCGCCATCGCGCAGAGTGGTATCGAATATGACAAGTTTATCTTTGGCCATGATGCTGCTCCGGGGGCGACAACGCTGCCGCAACGACTAAGGCGGCAATTTTCGCAAAATCCGGAAAGGAGCAACAGGTATTTCAGCGCTCCTGCACCCAGCGCGGCTGATCAGCATCGACCGGTATCAGACTGAGCCCCACGCCAATGCGATTCCAGGCATTGATAACGGCAATGGCGTATGTCAGTTCAACGATCTCCTTTTCGCTGAAATGTTCGCGCAACGGCTCGAATACGCGGTCGGGCGCGGGGCCATTACCCAGGCCCGTCAACGTCTCGACCCAAGCAAGAACGGCTCGCTCCTGCGCGCTGAAAAAAGGCGACTCCTGCCAGACGGATACCGCGTTGATACGACGCATGCTTTCGCCCGCATCGAGCAGATCCTGGCCGTGCATATCGACACAATAAGAACAGCCATTCAATTGCGAAACGCGCAAAAAAATCAGGTCGATAAGCGGACGGCCCAGCGTTGATTTCGAGAGTGCGAAATTTACGCCACCCAGCGCGCGAACCAATTCAGGGGCCAGCGCTTGATGATCGAGACGTTGTTTCATGATGTGATCTCCGGGTGTTTTCAGTGAATTCACAACGAAGACGCTACAAAGATGTCGTTTGTGACAAACGAATAATTGTTTGGCAAAGATTTTTGCAGCACTTACAGTTGCCCCGCCTTGAACCAGCACGGCCAGTTCATAACGGAACCATTCATAGGAGGAAGCACGCTGATGAATCTTCAACAATTATCCGATCGTGTCGAAATTCAGGAATTGCTCACCCGCTATTGCCATGCCATCGACGAGAATGACTGGGCAACGCTCGCCGAATTATTTACCGAGGATGCCGATTGCGATTACTCGCAATTCGGCGGGCCGCGCTGCGACAAAAAGGGGTTGATCGAATTCCTCAGTGGTTTCGTCGGTTCGATTGCCGGCAGTCAGCATACGATTTCGACGATGACGATCGATCTTGCAGATACCGTTGCGAAAGTGCGTACCGCCGCGCAGGTGATGCTGATCATGCCCGATGAAAATGGCATCGATCAGATTAATGTGTCGGGCTTGTGGTATCACGATACCGTCGTGAAAACCGCACAGGGCTGGCGCATTAAACAGCGCACATTGAAATATGCATGGGCGAGCGGTTTGTCGTTAAAAACGTATTAGCTATTAACCTGCGCAACGATACGCTGCAATTTGTCGGGATTGCGCACCGCATAAATTTCGTGAATGTGTTCGCCGTCGGTGACAAAGGCATACACCGTGTCGAGATGGCCATCGACAAAACGCAGCGTGCCCGGTTCACCATTGATCAGCGCCGATTTGAACGTGACGCGTCCGCTGAAATTCTGCGCGATTTTTTCGAACAATCGCACCAACCGTGCAGCGCCGTGCAATATGCGTAATGCCGCTATCACTTTGCCGCCGCCATCGCTGACCATGATCGCCTCGGGCGCGAGCAATCCGAGTAATTGCTCGGTATTGCCGATACGCGATGCGGCGACGAATTTTTCAATTAACCGCGCATGTGCAGCAGGCGTTACTTCGAAGCGCGGCCGTTCATCGCGTACACGTGTTTTCGCACGATGGACGAGCTGCCGGCATGCCGCTTCGTTCTTGTCGAGGATTCGCGCGATTTCCGCGTAATCGACATCGAAAATTTCGCGCAATAAAAACGCCGCACGTTCTTCCGGCGCGAGCCGTTCGAGCACGCTCAATAAAGCAATCGATAAATCGCTGGCGAGTTCGACTGTTTGCTCCGGCGATGCGCTTTCCGCTTCGACCAATGGCTCCGGCAACCACGGACCGGTATACGCCGCGCGTTCAATCTTTGCGGTACGCAAACGATCGATGCATAACCGCGTGGTAACAGTGACCAGCCACGCCTCGGGCATTTCCAACGTCGCTTTATCCGCGTGATGCCAACGCAGATATACATCCTGCAAGGCATCCTCGGCATCGACTTTGGTACCGAGCATGCGATAAGCGATGCCGAATAAACGTGGTCGCAGCTGGACGAAATGATCGCTTGTCACTACAGCTCTCCATCGAGAAGTTACTGATATAGACGCGACAACCTACGATGTTGTGACAAAACCCGAAAAATAAAACCCCAAATAAAAAAAGGGGCTTTCGCCCCTTTTCTATTACTTGTATTGCTTGTCGAAACAGTTACACCGGCAGGTCTGCTTCGGAAGTTTCTTCGATTTCTTTCATCGACAGCTTGATACGGCCGCGTTGATCGACGTCGAGCACTTTCACTTTCACAACCTGACCTTCTTTCAGATAGTCCGACACATTCTCAACGCGCTGATTGGCGATTTGCGAAATGTGCACCAGACCGTCTTTGCCCGGCAGGATCGTGATGAACGCGCCGAAATCGACAATACGCGATACGGTGCCTTCGTAGATCTTGCCGATTTCGGCTTCCGCGGTGATACCGAGCACGCGCTGCACGGCGGCATCGGTCGCCGCTTTGTCGGCGCCATAAATACGCACGGTGCCGTCGTCGTCGATATCGATCTGCGCCTGCGTCTCTTCGCAGATACCGCGAATCGTCGCACCGCCCTTACCGATCAGATCGCGAATTTTTTCGGCGTCGATCTTGACCGTGGTCATGCTCGGCGCGTTATCGGACAGCTCAGTACGCGAAGTGCTGATGACCTGATTCATCTGGCCGAGGATATGCAAACGTGCCTGCAACGCTTGTTGCAGAGCGGTTTCCATAATTTGCTCGGTGATGCCTTCGATCTTGATATCCATCTGCAACGCAGTCACGCCATTGGCGGTACCGGCCACTTTGAAATCCATATCGCCGAGATGATCTTCGTCGCCGAGGATGTCGGTCAGAACGGCGAAGCGCTCGCCTTCCTTGACCAGACCCATCGCGATGCCAGCCACCGGTGCTTTTAACGGCACGCCGGCTTCCATCATCGCCAGGCTGCCAACGCAGACCGACGCCATCGAGCTGGAGCCGTTCGATTCGGTGATTTCCGACACGATGCGAATTGTGTATGGGAACGCTTCCGGCGACGGCAGTACCGCGGTGAGCGCGCGACGTGCCAGACGGCCATGACCGATTTCGCGGCGACCAACGCCACCCATGCGGCCCGCTTCGCCGACCGAATACGGTGGGAAGTTGTAATGCAGCATGAAGTTGTCTTTGCGTTCGCCTTCGAGAGCGTCGATCAACTGCGCATCGCGGGTGGTGCCGAGCGTAGCCACACCGATCGCCTGCGTTTCACCGCGGGTGAACAGAGCCGAGCCGTGTACTTTCGGCAGTACACCGATTTGCACGCTGATCGGACGCACGGTTTGGTTGTCGCGGCCATCGATGCGCGGCTCGCCGTGCAGAATACGATTGCGGACGAGGCTGGCTTCGAGATCCTTGAACAGACCTTTCACATCTTCTGCGTTGAACTCGGAGCCTTCGCCGGCGAGTTGCGCGACCGCCTGATCTTTCAGCGCGTTAACGCGCTCGTAGCGCACTTGTTTTTCGGTGATGCGATACGCTTCGCCGAGTTGGTCTTTGAAACCATCGGCCAGCGCTTTCATCAGCGCGGTATTCGCCGCCGGTGCCTGCCAATTCCAACGCGGCTTGCCCGCTTCACGCGCCAGCTCTTCGATGACCTGGATGACGGCCTGCATTTCCTGATGCGCGAATAATACGGCGCCGAGCATCTGGTCTTCGGTCAGCTCGTCGGCTTCCGATTCGACCATCAGCACGGCGTCTTTGGTGCCGGCGACAACCATGTTCAGTTTGCTGCCGACCAAGCCGCTATAGCTCGGGTTCAGCACATAGCCCTGAGCGTCGGTGTACGCGACACGCGCGCCGCCGATCGGGCCGTTGAACGGAATACCGGAGATGGCCAGCGCCGCCGAGGTGCCGATCATCGCTGCGATATCCGGATCCTGATCCTTCTCCGACGCGAGAACGGTACAGATCACCTGCACTTCGTTCTGGAAACCTTCCGGAAACAACGGACGGATCGGACGATCGATCAGGCGCGAGGTCAGCGTTTCTTTTTCGCTCGGACGACCTTCACGCTTGAAAAAACCGCCGGGAATACGGCCGGCGGCATAGGTACGCTCTTGGTAATGGACGGACAGCGGAAAGAAATCCTGTCCTGGCTTGGCGGTTTTCGCGCCGACCACAGTACACAGCACCGTGGTTTTATCCATGCTGACCAATACGGCACCGGTGGCCTGGCGGGCAATACGTCCCGTTTCCAGCGTCACTTGGTGGGCGCCCCATTGGAACGACTTGATAATGGGATTCACTAGGAATTCCTCCATTGAAAATGAAAACGGGCAATGGCGAATGCCATTGCCCTAAGACGCTTAGCGACGCAGACCGAGACGTTCGATCAGCTTGGTGTAGCGTTCCGCATTTTTGCGTTTCAGATAATCCAACAGCTTGCGGCGTTGGTTAACCATGCGAATCAGACCGCGACGCGAATGGTGATCCTTGCTGTGCTCGCCGAAGTGGCCTTGCAGTTTGTTGATATTGATCGTGAGCAGCGCGACCTGCACTTCCGGCGAACCTGTGTCGCCTTCGGCGGTTTGGTAATCCTTGATAACTTGCGCTTTTTCCTGTGCTGACATTGCCATGATTGTTGCCTCTTAATGAACATGCATCGATTTGAGCCTGCCCGCGCATGTTTACAGACAGGTTCACCCGCATTTCGCGGGAACTTTTAACTCACAGATTAAATACATCTTCCTGATGCATTTAATCTACGCGGCTAAAGCCGCATAAAACGCATCCTGCGTTTGTTATTAACCCGGCAAATGCCGCCGGGTTAATAAGCCACCGTCGCCGATGGCAGGTTTACCAGACGGCGTGGCGCCACGCGCCCGTCGTCCAGGATTTCTCCGACACCGATAAATTCACCGGATGCCAATTGCAATTGCACTAAACCGGAGGTTGGCGCCTTCGGCACCAATACTGCCTGCCCCTGCCGCAAATAGAAGCCGGCCGCTTCGGCCAACACCACTTTCGGCAGCGCTTCGAGTGCCAGCGTAGCCGGACGCAACAGCGCATCCATTCCCCTGAACGGAGAATCACCGAGCGCCTCGCGCTCCTTTAGGGCCGATAGCGTTTCGATCGATACGCTGTCGGCTTCGGCGAACGGCCCGGCCTGCACGCGATGCAGCCGGCTGACGTGCGCGCCGTAACCTAACACGCGGCCCAGATCCTCGGCCAGCGAGCGCACATACGTGCCTTTGCTGCAATGCACGTAAACATCTGCCTCGGCTTTCGGACCGGGACGAAACGCTTCGATCCGAAATTCAAACACTGTCACCGCACGCGGCTCGCGCTCGACTTCAATGCCCTGGCGCGCCAATTTGTACAGGGGCTGCCCGTCCTTCTTCAGTGCCGAATACATCGACGGCACCTGCTCGATAGCGCCTCGAAACGGCACCATCGCCTGCTCCAACTCCGACTGCGTCAGCGCCGATGCATCGCAGTGCTCAAGCACCTCGCCGTCGCTATCGCCGCTGGCCGTGGTCACACCGAAGACAAACGTGCTGCGGTATGTTTTGTCGGCATCGAGCAGGTACTGCGAAAACTTGGTCGCTTCGCCGAAACACAGCGGCAACACCCCGGTCGCAAGCGGATCAAGACTGCCGGTATGCCCGACCTTTGCCGCGCCGTAGAGTCGTTTCACCGTTTGCAGCGCGCCGTTCGAGGTCATCCCGGTCGGCTTGTTCAGCACCAGAATACCGTCGATTGGTCGACCTTTTCGTTGCCTGCCCAATCTGTCGTACCGCTAGGACGCTACGTCGTCGGCATCAGCGTCGGATTGACGCTCACGATCCGCTTGTACTGCGTCGTCGATTAACTTGCTCATACGTGCGCCGCGGCCGATGGATGCATCGAAGACGAAACGCAATTTCGGTGTGGTGCGCGCATTGCTGATCTTCGCGATTTGCGTGCGCAAAAAACCCGCTGCATGGTTCAGCGCGGCGATCGATTCGGCGGCGTCTGCTGCCGAATCCTTACCGAGCACAGTGACGAATACCGTCGCATGCGCGAGGTCGCGACTGACTTCGACACCGGTCACGCTGACCATGCCGATGCGCGGATCGCGCAGCTCGCGCTGGATCAGGCTGGCGAGTTCCTGCTTGATGAAATCGCCGACGCGACTGGTGCGCTTGAATTCTCTTGCCATAGTGTTTCGACGTTGTCGTCAGTGAAGCGCAACGCTGCACATCGCAGCGCTGCGCCAACCGGCTACAGCGTGCGTGCGACCTCTTTGACTTGGTAAACCTCAATCTTGTCGCCGACTTTGACGTCGTTGTAGTTCTTCACGCCGATACCGCACTCGAAGCCCGCACGCACTTCACCGACATCGTCTTTGAAGCGACGCAGCGATTCGAGTTCGCCTTCGTAGATGACCACATCTTCGCGCAGCACGCGGATCGGGTTGTTCCGGTAAATCGTGCCTTCGATGACCATACAGCCAGCGACCGCGCCGAATTTCGGCGAGCGGAACACGTCGCGCACTTCGGCAGTACCAACGATTTCCTCGCGTTTTTCGGGCGATAACAGACCGACCAATGCGCTCTTCACATCATCGATCAGATCGTAAATGACGCTGTAGTAACGGATATCGATGCCTTCGTTTTCGGCGATTTTGCGTGCGACGCTATCAGCGCGCACGTTAAAGCCGAAGATCACCGCTTTCGCAGTCAATGCGAGATGCACGTCGGTTTCGGTGATACCACCTACACCGGAGCCCACCACAACCACGGATACTTCGTCGTTGCCGAGATCGGCCAACGCCGCCTGCAGCGCTTCGAGCGAGCCGCGAACATCGGTCTTGAGCACAACGTTGAGTGTTTTCTTCTCTTCGCTGCCGATGTTGGCGAACATGTTGTCGAGCTTGGCGGTGTGCTGACGCTTGAGTTTCGCTTCGCGATCCTTGTGCTGACGGAAGTCGGCCACATCGCGCGCTTTCTTCTCGCTTTCGACCACGACGAAGGGCTCGCCCGCATCCGGGGTGCCGTCAAGACCGAGAATTTCGACGGGAATCGACGGGCCGGCGGTAACCACCGGCTGACCGTTTTCATCGAGCATGGCGCGGACGCGACCGTACTGCTGACCTGCCAGCACGATATCGCCGGCTTTCAATGTACCGCTCTGAACCAGCACGGTAGCGACCGGGCCGCGACCTTTGTCGAGACGCGATTCGATCACAATGCCCTGGCCAGGAATATCTTTCGGGGCTTTCAGCTCAAGCACTTCCGCCTGCAGCAGAACCGCATCGAGCAGATCGTCGATGCCGACACCGGTATGCGCCGACACTGCGATGAATTGCGTATCGCCGCCCCAGTCTTCCGGGATCACGCCTTTCTGCACCAGCTCGTTCTTGACGCGATCCGGATCGGCCGAATTTTTGTCGATCTTGTTGATCGCCACCACGATCGGCACATTCGCCGCGCGGGCGTGCTGGATCGCCTCTTCGGTTTGCGGCATCACGCCATCATCGGCCGCCACAACCAGGATAACGATGTCGGTGCTCTTAGCACCGCGGGCGCGCATTGCGGTGAACGCGGCATGGCCCGGAGTATCGAGGAACGTGACGATGCCTTTCGGCGTTTCGACGTGATACGCACCGATATGCTGGGTAATGCCACCGGCTTCGCCGCTCGCCACCTTGGTTTTACGGATGTAATCGAGCAGCGAGGTTTTGCCGTGGTCGACGTGACCCATGACGGTTACCACCGGTGCGCGGCCTTCCGGCGTGCCACCATGCGCGGCCAACGATTCGATCAGCGCTTCTTCGAGCGCATCGTCGCTGACCAGCTTCGGCGTATGACCGAGTTCGGTGACAACGATCTGCGCGGTTTCCTGATCGAGTGCATCGTTAATGGTCGCCATCACGCCGAGCTTCATCAGCTCTTTGATGACGTCGCTCGCCTTGACGGCCATCTTCGAGGCCAGCTCGCCAACGGTCACGGTGGAAGGGATTGCTACTTCGTGCACAATTTTCTCAGTCGGTGTCTGGAAGGCATGTCGTTTGACATCTTCCGGCAATTTCAGGGATTTCTTCTTGCGACGGCGCATCTGTGCGTCGTCGTCGTCTTCACGCACAAAATCTTCCACGTGCAGATGGGCACGGGCAACGTTGCGCGGCTCGAAGGCGGTCGCGGTAGCGGGTACCCGCTCCTTGCGTCCCTTCTTCTTCGGCTTGTCGTCTTCGACCTCATCGTCGGCGCGTTTGCGCACCGGCAAAGGCTTGGCGGCGAGGTCTTTTTTGGCTTTATCTGCATCGGCCGGAGCTGCCGCCGGGCGGACAGCAGCCGTTAGGCGTGCGGCCTCAGCGGCACGCTTATTCGCCAAAGCCGACTCGCGGTGTTCGCGCTCGCGCAACTCTTCTTCTTTACGACGCAACGCCGCCTGATGGCGCAGAACCTCAGGATCCATATTCGCGCGATGTAATTCAGGGCGCGGCTCGACAACCTCTTCCCACTCGCGTTCGCGAGGAGCCGGCACAGGCGCAGGAGCCGGCGCTTCGATTTTCGGCGCGGGTGCTGCTGCCACCACTTCGATTGGCTCTGCAGCAACCGGCGCTTCAATGGCCTCGCTAACTGGCTGTTCAATAACCTCCTCCGAGGCTACGGCGTCCTGGAGCTGCTCGCCCTCATCGACCTCACTCGGATCGCGTTTAACGTAGGTACGCTTTTTCCGCACCTCGACGCTGACGGTTTTCTTGGCTGGGCCGCTACCGGTCTTGAGTGTGCTGATGGTTTTACGTTTCAGCGTGATTTTGCGCGGCTCGCCGGTGTCTTCACCGTGGCTACCTTTCAAAAACGTCAACAACATCTGCTTGTCTTCATCGGAGACAAGTTGATTGGGCTGGCTGTGCGATAAGCCCGCCTCCTGCATCTGTTTCAGCAGGCGCTCAACCGGCGTACCGACTACTTCCGCCAGTTGGCTAACGGTCACTTCTGCCATGCAATTCTTCTCCCGTACATCGTCCGGCTTCTATTGAATATTCGCGCGTCTATTCGGCGAATATCAGCCCTGCTGCTTCTGCTCAAGATCGGCAAACCAGGGCGCACGCGCAGTCATGATCAACTCCGCTGCGCGCTTATCGTCCAGTCCTTCGACTTCCAGTAAATCTTCAACGGCCTGCTCGGCCAGATCTTCCATCGTCACAATGCCGCGACTGGCCAGTTGGAACGCCAAATGGCGGTCCATGCCGTCCATGTTCAGCAGATCCTCGGCCGGCTCTCGGTTGCCGAGCTTCTCTTCGCTGGCAATAGCCTGTGTCAACAGCGCATCTTTAGAGCGGGCGCGCAGCTCTTCGGCCACATCGCGATCGAAACCTTCGATCGACATCAGCTCTTCGAGCGGCACATACGCCACTTCTTCGAGGCTGGTAAAGCCTTCGTCGACCAGCACACTGGCGATATCCTCATCGACATCGAGACTGGTCATGAACATTTTGATGACCTGGCCGGACTCCTGCTGGTGCTTGGCCGCCATGTCTTCGGTACTCATTACATTGATGGTCCATTCGGTCAGCTCGCTGGCGAGACGCACGTTTTGACCGCCGCGACCAATCGCCATCGCCAGATTATCTTGCGATACCGCGACGTCCATCGTGTGCGCATCTTCATCGACAACGATCGATTCGACTTCAGCCGGCGCCATCGCATTGATCACGAGCTGCGCCGGGTTGTCGTCCCACAGCACGATATCGACGCGCTCGTTGCCGAGCTCACCCGATACCGCCTGCACACGCGAACCGCGCATACCGACGCACGCACCTACTGGATCGATACGACCATCGTTGGTTTTAACTGCGATTTTCGCGCGCGAACCGGGATCGCGCGCCGCAGCACGAATTTCGATGACCTGCTCGGCGATTTCGGGAACTTCAATGCGGAACAATTCAACCAGCATTTCCGGGCAAGCACGGCTCATGTAGAGCTGCGGGCCACGCGCATCGGAGCGCACGTCGAGCAGAATCGCGCGGACGCGATCGCCGACGCGGAACACTTCGCGGCCAACCAGTTCTTCGCGCGGCATCACGCCTTCCGCGTTGTTGCCGAGATCGATGATGATGTTGTCGCGGGTAACTTTTTTGACGGTGCCGTTCAGCAACTGGCCGACGCGGTCGCGGTATTCATCAACCACCTGCGCACGCTCGGCTTCGCGCACCTTCTGCACGATGACCTGCTTGGCGGTCTGCGCGGCGATACGGCCGAACTCGATGTTTTCGATTTTTTCCTGATAAACGTCACCCGCTTTCAGCGATGCATCTTTTTCATGCGCCTCTTCCAGCGTGAATTCGGTGCCGAGCAGCGCGACTTGATCGTCGGCCACCACATTCCAGCGACGAAAGGTGTCGTAATCGCCGGTCACACGATCGATGGTGACCAGAATGTCGGCCTCCTCGTCGTAGCGCTTCTTCGTCGCCGTCGCCAAGGCCTGCTCAATGGCTTCGAAAATGATGCCGCGCGGCACACCTTTTTCGTTCGATACCGCTTCAGCCACCAACAAAATTTCTTTGTTCATCACCTGCCTCGCTTACGCTCCGGTCGCGCTACGCAACCCGATTATCCTTGCCCAAGAAACCTGCGACGCCATTTCGACAGCCGCACTGCTTGCGCGCCATCACTCGAACTGCGGAATGATGTTCGCCTTATCAATCAATTCGAGGGGCAGTAAATATTCGTGCTCCTCAACCACCACCACGATTTCTTCATTCTCGACACCGGTCATCTGACCGCTGAAATTGCGACGCCCTTCGAACGGCGCACGCAGTCGGATTTTGACGTGCTCGCCAATATGACGGACGTACTGGTCGAGCGTGAACAACGGTCGATCCATGCCCGGGGACGATACTTCAAGGGTATATTCGACCGGGATAGGATCTTCAACGTCGAGCACCGCGCTGATCTGGCGGCTAACTGCGGCACAATCTTCTACGCCGATACCGTTCGGGCTGTCGATGAAGACGCGCAGCACGGCTTGGCGGCCATGAGTCAGGTACTCCAGCCCCCACAATTCGTAGCCCAGCGCCGTTACCGCCGGCGCCAGCATTGCCTGCAACTGTTGCTCTTTTGCCATTGCCGTCCACAGCTCCGATCGGAGCTTCCGCAAACCGAACCCACCAACAAAAAATGGGCACTAGGCCCACTTTCTGATTTGCGCGACATCAGTCCAGCAGATGAATGTCGCCATTAGCAAAAAGCCCCTAAGAAGGGGCTTTTTACATCTTCACCGCGCGCTTCCTGCACAGTGAGCCTCTAATTCATTATCGCCAACCACAAATACCGGTCCGGCCAGGGGCGGCAAGTATAAAGAGGAGGGTGAGTGCGGTCAATGACAAAGCCGGGGCGGGTGCGTATCAGCTATCGCCAACAACGCTTAGCTCGATGCCAACGGCAGACAGCAACAGATTTTCCTGCGTGAGGTCCTCCTGCGTCAGCGGGTGCTGATCCAGCCATTTGGCGGGAAGACGCAACCGGCACCGAGTGCCTCGGAACGCGATCTCGACCGACGTCGGCAGCAACGCGGCATCGCGGCGGCGCAGGAATAGGCAGGCGAGCCGCAGGATTGTAACGAGCCGCCAGTCGGGAGTGAAACCGTACGCCTCCGGTTCCTGCTTCGGCTTGCGGCGATGATTTAATACCAAAAAACTCAGGAGCTGCTGCTCCTGCCTCGAAAATCCAGCCATATCGCTATTGGCGACAATGTAAGCACCGTGCTTGTGATATCCGCTGTGCGAGATGCTCAAACCAATCTCGTGCAGATCAATCGCCCATTGCAGTAGACGTTGCGCCTGCTCTGCATCGGTCGCCAATTGATGCGCGACCTGATTCAGCAGGCTCTGAGCGAATCGATTCACGCGGCGGGCCTGGGCTCGATCCACGCGATACTGCTCCATCATTTGCTCAATGGCTTCGACACGCTTATCCCGCTGATGCAGACGACCCGCCAAGTCATAAATAATGCCTTCGCGAATCGCGTACATCGACACATGCATCGCCGAAATTTTCAGCTCCGCGAACACACCGTGCAGCACTGCCAGACCTCCGGCAAAAATCGGTCGGCGATCCTCATCGAGGCCCGGCAGGTCCAACAGCGCAACATCTTTTGCCGCAATCAGCTCTTCGGCGAGGCGATCCAACCCATCCGCAGTAATCAGATGATTTTGATTAAGGCCCATGCTATCGAGCACACGCTCGATCGATCGGATCGAACCCGAGGAGCCCACGGCTTCATCCCAATTGCTGACATTGAACTCGCTAACGAGCCCCTGCACTTCGCTGCGCGCGGCAAGCAGTGCCTTTTGATATGAGCGCCGAGTTATTTGACCGTCTGGAAAATACAAACGACTGAACGACACACAACCCATATAGAGGCTTTCGAGTTTTTGCGGCTTATTGCGCCCCAGCACTAGCTCGGTTGAACCCCCGCCGATGTCGACGACTAGACGGGTGCGATCCTCCGGCGTGAAATCCTTGCCGACACCGAGATAGATCAGCCGCGCCTCCTCCCGACCGCTGATGATATTGATGGGCACCCCGAGAATTTTTTCCGCACGCGCCAAAAACAGATCGCGATTTTTAGCAATGCGCAATGTATTCGTCCCCACCACGCGCACATACGCTGATGGCAGCGGTCGAATTCGCTCGGCGATTTTTTCGAGCGCCTGCCATGCTCGCATCATCGCTTCATCGCTGAGACTTCCGTCCGGCTGCAATCCGGAACCAAGGCGGACGCTTTCCTTATAGCGATCGAGCACGATCAACCGAGGACCATCGAACCGCGCTAATAGCAAATGAAAGCTGTTCGATCCTAGATCGAGCGCTGCATAAACTTCATCAGAAGCACGCGCCAAAATAATTTTCCAAGGCTGTAAGGTGAGGCTCTATTAGAACGTACTTTGCACAAAGCCGAAACCTCACGCTCAGTTATTAAAGGCCTCGTAAGCGCTGTTATAAAACTGTCAAAAAAAGTTCTTATACTGCTTCAAGACAAACAGTCATCAAATCCAGGATCGAGCATGTCAGAGAAGCCGTTGAGAACGAAGAAAGCGCTGCCCTATATTCCGAAGGAGTTGAGCTGGCTGTCGTTCAATGAACGTGTCTTGCAGGAAGCCGGCGATCCGAATGTCCCTGCTATTCAGAGGCTGCGCTACCTCGGCATTTTTTCTAACAACATGGACGAATTTTTCCGTGTACGCGTTGCCGATGTGCGTCGTCTTGCGACGTTTTCTACAGGCACCGAGCAGGAGCGCTATAAAAAATTGCTGAGTCAAATTCAGCAAAAGGTTATCGCTCAGCAACAACGCTTCGAATCGACCTATCAGGATGTGCTCGCACAGCTGCGACGCAGCCGCATTTATTTAGTCAATGAAAAACAACTCGATCAACATCAAGCCGATTTTGTAACGCAATACTTTCACCGCGTCGTTCAACCCGAACTCGAACCTGTGCTGCTGGATGATACGTACCCGCTGCCAGAGCTGACGGACGCGTCGATTTACCTCGCCATTAAATTGCAATCGCAACAACAAACACGTTATGCGCTACTCGAAGTTCCGACCGAACGCCTAGGGCGTTTCGTCGAAATCCCACCGCGCGAACGTCAACGCGGAATCGTCTATATCGTTCTCGAAAACATCATTCGCCATAATTTGCCGAGAGTTTTCCACGGCATATTCCCAATCGAAAGCGCCGAGGCTTATACGATAAAACTGACGCGCGATGCCGAATTGGAAATGGAGGAAGGCATTACGCAAAGCCTGCTCGACAAAGTATCAAGCAGCCTTAAGCGGCGCCGAAAAGCGGACCCTGTGCGATTTGTTTACGACGCCGATATGCCAGAGGATTTACTGCAATATTTTACGAAGCGGTTCAATCTCGGTCGCTACGACAGCACTATCGCCGGCGCGCGTTATCACAACTCTAAAGATTTCATGAATTTTCCGCGCGTCGGATCAAATTCGCTCGAGTTCAAACCGATACCGGAAACACCCGTGCCCGAGTTGCAGCAAGAAGAAAATATTTTCCATTGCCTGCGCAATCAGGATGTTTTGTTGTACTACCCGTACCACTCATTCAATCACGTAGTAAAGCTGCTGGAGACGGCCGCCCTCGATCCCGCGGTCAAGTTCATTAAAATTTCGCTCTATCGCGTCGCCAAACATTCCCATATCGTCGATGCGCTGGTGAACTCGGTGCGCAACCACAAAAAAGTAACGGTTGTCGTCGAATTGCAAGCACGCTTTGATGAAGAGGCGAACATCGGCATGGCCCGTCGCTTAACTGACGGCGGCGCAAACGTTATTTTCGGAATCCCAGGACTCAAGGTTCACAGCAAACTGATCGTAATCGGCCGCAACGAAAACGGAGCAACGCGCTATTACTCGCATATCGGTACGGGAAACTTCAATGAAAAAACCGCCAACGTATACACGGATTTCAGCTTATTGACTTACGATCAGGAAATTGGCGCAGACGTCGCGAATGTTTTCGATTTCATTGAGTTCACTTATCACCGCCATCGCTTCCGCCATTTATTTGTTTCTCCACACAGCAATCGCAGTAATTTAATGACGCTGATCAATGACGAAATCGGCAATGCGAAAGCGGGCGAACCGGCGGAAATCACGATCAAATGCAACAATCTTGTCGACGAGCGCATCATCGCGAAACTGTACGAAGCAAGTCAGGCTGGCGTTCGCGTCAAATTGATTGTGCGAGGAATGTGTTCGCTGGTAGCGGGTGCTGCGGGAATCAGCGAAAACATTGAAGCAATCAGCATTGTCGATCGCTTTCTCGAACATCCGCGCGTTTTTATTTTCCACAATCGAGGCAAACCGCTTTATTTCATTTCGTCAGCCGACTTAATGACACGCAATCTCGATTTTCGCGTTGAAGTAACGTGTCCGATTTACGATCCGCGTCTGCAACAACGAATCCAGGCGATCATCGATCTGCAATGGCATGACAATGTGAAGGCACGAATTCTCGACGAATTGCAGCGCAATGAATTCAAATCGCGTCGCGGCGGACGCCTCCGCAGCCAAGAGGCGATCGATGTGTATTTGCGCACCGGCGAATTGCCGGCGTTTCTGCGCAAAGGCTAAACGCGTTAAATTCCCCACGCACATTAAAAGGCTCTGGTGTTAATGCAGCAGGGCGTTTTGATTGAGGTGCCGCCGATTTCGCCCCACAAACAA